>NZ_JAYGHA010000008.1:102169-111932 GCF_034931405.1 Anabaena sp. UHCC 0451
ATCCCTATATCTTTCTACTGAAAAATTATGAGATTTTTGAATACTTGTTTCAATAACCTGATTTTATCTAGTCAATATAATCCGCCGCGATTTATTGAGTTAATGATGCTTTCCTTAGCCATTGCTATGCTTATAATTGCCACAATTACACCAGACAGACCTTATTTGGTGCTTGGTTTAAGCTTTGTGCTGGGGGCATCAATTTCTATTTTAGTGCGGGAATTGATTTCTACAATGGATCACGCTCACCCATTCTCACCCCAAAGACTCATTACTCAATTTACAGCCTTTCTGTTGCTGGGGATTAGTATTTATGGTTTTGCGGATTTAATTCGGTCTTTGTGAATATGATAGGTGTGAACAACAAGATCCCTGACTAATCAAAAGAAGTCGGGTATCGGGTTATGAGAATATGAGTTATGAATAGATAGAAAACGACTATGAAACTCAGCTTGTGCATGATTGTTAAAAATGAAGAAGCTTCTCTACCAAAGTGTTTGGAAAGTGTGCAAAATGTGGTGGATGAAATTGTAGTTCTCGATACAGGTTCAAATGATACAACGCCGGAAATAGCTCAACACTTCGGCGCTAAGGTACATTATTTTCAATGGTGTAATGATTTTAGTGCGGCTCGCAATGAAGCTTTAAAATATGTAACGGGTGATTGGATTTTAGTTTTAGATGCTGATGAAAGTCTCACCCCAGAAATTGCGTCACAATTGAGAGAAGTAATTAATATAGATGACTATTTATTAATAAATCTTGTGCGTCAAGAAATTGGTGCTACTCAATCTCCCTATTCTCTCGTTTCTCGATTATTTCGTAATCATCCTGATATTAGTTTTAATAACTCTTATCATGCCTTAGTTGATGATAGT
Source organism: Anabaena sp. UHCC 0451 (assembly GCF_034931405.1). Lineage (NCBI taxonomy): Bacteria > Bacillati > Cyanobacteriota > Cyanophyceae > Nostocales > Nostocaceae > Anabaena > Anabaena sp. UHCC 0451. The sequence continues at coordinate 103,048 of NZ_JAYGHA010000008.1, forward strand.
ATCGCCGCAATTTTAACTAGAGAAGCTGATTGGCAAGTTGGCTATTTACCAAAGGTTGCTATTCTGCATTCTGGATATCAAAAAGCTGTAATTAATCAGCAAAATAAATATGCAAAAGCCGCAGATGCAATGGAGAAATTTTTGGCAGTTAATCCTGATGATGCTTATGTTTACAGTAAACTGGGAGCTTTGTATGTGCAAATGGGGCAAATTAATCAGGGGATAGAATTATTAACTAAGGGATTAAATCAAACCCTGGGTAAGCGAGAAAAGACTAAAAAAGAACCTTTAGCCAGCCTCAATAATTCTCGATCAATTAATGCCAAAAATCCTCTTGTTCAAGATATCAAAAGCACAAATTTTGATATTTTGTATGAGTTAAATTATCATTTAGGTATTGCTCATACACAGTTAAAAAATCTCTCTCTGGCTATTTCTTATTATCAAGCTGCTGTAAAATTACCGATTTATCCTCTGTTGAAATTGGGAGGATATAATAATTTGGGTAATTTATTAAAAGCTATGGGTGATTTGCAAGGAGCGAAAAATGCTTATGAAACTGCTTTAAAAATTGATGATAATTTTGTAACTGGTTATTATAATTTGGGGATGGTATGTAAAGCAATGGGTTTATTTGTGGAAGCTATTGATGCTTATAGTCACGCTATATTTTTAAATCCTGATTATGCAGAAGCTTACCAAAATTTGGGAGTAGTGTTTTTGAAAGTGGGTGATGTAGACAATAGTTTAGCAGCTTTTGAATGTGCGATCGCTCTCCATGAAAAAGACAATTCTCCAGAAGCTCAAAGATTACTTCAAGGTTTACAAGAAATGCGATTAATCTAAGCCATTAATGGTTTAATTAGGGTAATGGGCTTACAACCCATATTCCGCAGATAAAATCCACTTCTAAATAATTATCACGAAGGATTCAGGGTTGTATAAACTTTTCTCCTCTTTATCTGTGTTTATCTGCGTCCATCTGCGTTCAATCATTCTTGATATTTTATTTTATGCAGCTTCATATTAATTTTGTATTAGGCGGTTGAGGGTTTTTATATTTGGAAGTCCCTCAGTAAAGAGGTAAAAAGATGATCTTTGAACCTCTTTACTCCAGACTAACGAACTCCGGCTTTCATCCCTGCACCGTTTTTCTGTGTAGCATCTTCTGGTGGTTCAACACCAAATACCCGACAAAAGACCTTTTCCACTTTATAGCCAGTATCAATGGATTCCAAGGGGTCTTTCCGCAGCCGATGACGCAGACATAAAGTAATTACCCGCCGGATATCGTCAACTGTAACTTCTGTCCGGCCTTCAAAAGCAGTTAAGGCTTTAGCAGCGCGGTTGGTAACGATATCACCCCGCAACCCGTCCACATCTAATTCTGAACAAACTTCAGAAATTTTTACCCGGAAGTCATAGTCTAAATTAACTTGTGGTAACAATTCCTGAGCATTGACAATTTGCTGTTGTAATGCTATTTGAGGAGTTTGGTGTTTTTCTAAATAAACAGGAGGATTTTGGTCAAATTCGCCCCGTTCTTCCACAATTTGCACCCGTAAAGCTGGTTCTTTGACGGTGTGAATTTCTGCGTGCATTCCAAAACGGTCGAGGAGTTGAGGACGGAGTTCTCCTTCTTCTGGGTTTCCCGAACCGACGAGAACAAACCGTGCTGGGTGACGGATAGAAATTCCTTCCCGTTCCACAGTGTTCCAACCACTAGCAGCGGAATCAAGAAGTACGTCTACTAGGTGGTCATCTAACAAGTTGACCTCATCAACGTAGAGAATGCCTCTGTTGGCTTTGGCCAGTAGTCCTGGTTCAAAAGCTTTCACACCTTCAGATAAAGCCTTTTCAATGTCAATTGTTCCACAAACCCGGTCTTCTGTTGCGCCCAATGGTAAATCTACCATTTGCACCTTTTTGTGAGCGATGGGAATTTCCATACCCTGGGCGACTTGTTGACGAACTTCATCACTCATTAAGTCCGGGTCATTGGGGTCACTGTTGAAGGGGTCATTGGCGACAACAGGGATTTCTGGTAAGAGGTCCGCCAAGGCGCGGATAGTTGTAGATTTGCCGGTGCCGCGATCGCCCATAATCATTACACCACCAATTTTGGGGTCAATGACATTTAATAGCAGCGCCAGTTTCATTTCTTCTTGACCGACGATGGCTGTAAATGGAAAGACCGCACGACGCGCACTCGCAGTAGCTTGAGCAGTTGAAGTCACTAAATTACCTTAACAATACTTTTGTGATTACAATTCTTTATTTTGACACATCTTTTGTTGACTATTAGTTCAGCATATATAGTCCGTAAGGATGGTAATTTTTTGTATTAGTAGCGACATTTACCTGATTTCAGTAATTTCTACATATTTCCTCAGACATCTTCGGAAAAGAATGTAAAGCCTTCCTACATGAGGAACGTCTCTACAAGGGTTCTAGGAAACGCACATTTAATTTTTCACCAGATGTCTATGAGATGGCGTTAAACTTATACCAATTCTGTATAAAGATGTACCAAATTCAGAAAGGAACTAACCACAGAGGCACAGAGAACACAGAGGAGGAAAATACAGGGTTACAAAATTCAGCGCCGCCTCATAAAGAAATAGTATTAGGGTCAAATATCAGCATTTATTGAAGTGCTTGAAAAATTATTTTTGCAACTAAGACTTTTGTTAAATATTGTAAATATCTCAATACTTTAACCAGATATTATACAATTTATACGCTAATCCGTAGCTTCCTCAAACATGATTTATAACATGAGGATGCCATACTAAGTAAATATTAAATTCAATACCTTGTCCATTTTTTTGTAGGTTGGGTAGAACGAAGTGAAACCCGACGCATTTGTTGGGTTTCGTACCTCAACCCAACCTACAAATCAAGACTTTTTTTGATTTGGACAAGGTATTGTAAATTATAACCAGTTTATAGTTGATTTTTTCAATCTCCCAGTCATCTGAAAGTTCTGGAATCAAGTTTAATTAATCACAGGTATCTCTCATGAATTTATTTCCATCTCAACAGTCAGATGTCGCTTGGTGGGTAGAAATTAACACCGTTGTTCCCCATTGTACTTATTATTTTGGTCCTTTTGATAGTGAAAAAGAGGCACAACTTTATAGAACTGGCTACGTCGAAGATTTATATCAGGAAGAAGCCAGAGGTATTGTTGCGCTGGTTAAGCAATGTCGGCCAGATGTCCTCACGATTTTTCACGAAGAAGCAAAAGTCAAAATATTTAGTTTTTGAAGGCTGTGTTGCAGATATTTTCCTAAAAGATAGATTTGGTGGTCTTTTAATGTTTGGTTCGATTTCTAATCTTTACTGTAATGCTTGTTATAGTTGTTCAGATGTTAGAGATTTAATCAAACTTAACGGTAGTGGTTGCTGACTAATTTTATTAACATAATCTGTACTCAAATAGGGAAGGTAACTTGGCTGTTCGGCAACATAGGCTTGAAAGAAGGCAACGCTTAAAGCTCTGACATAAGAACGTGCCAAAGCAGGACTTGCTCCAATTAGTTGTGTGGGTAGAGATAGGATTGTATTCGATGATTCTGTAATAGTAGAAAAATGTGTACCGCCATTAATAAGTGCTAAATACTTGTGTGGAGTTGTTAACCAAGTAAATGGCTGAATTTGTTCTGGTAAAGCCGGAGTCACAGTATCAGCACTGCCAGATACCATCATCACTGGGATCTTTATTTGGCTGAGACTAGCTTGTCCAAAAATGCTACTATCAATTGGATTAATGGCAATTATTGCTTTTACCCTGGTATCAGATAAGTTATATTTAGTATTCACTAAATCCACTGCTAAACACTGAAGTAAAAGCGAAATATTTAACGTATTTTCTAAATCTAGACAGTTGGCTTTTATTTGCTCAAAATTAATCTTTGCACCTGCCAATGCTAATGCCGTGTATCCACCAAATGATTGTCCTACTACACCAACTTGTTCTAAATTTAAACGTCCCCTAAATGTTGGGTTAGTTTTTGATAAACTAGTGAGTTCATCTAGTAAATATTTTATATCTAAAGGTCTGTCAATGAATTCTCTCGGATTGGTAACTCTATCTACTTTACCTGCTAATAATGCTTGTATTTGTTTCGCATTACTGCCAGGATGTTCTGGAACAGCGACTACAAAACCATAGGAAGCGAGATGTTCAGCTAGATATGCAAAACTTGTTCTGTCAGAACCAAGTCCGTGTGAAATCACAATTATTGGTAGATGAGTTTTAGCAACTGGGAGATAAATATCGGCAGGAAATATCCGGTTGCGTGAGAGATCATTCAAGGTGATAGTTTGCTTGACAAAACGCAAACTTCCTAGTTTTCTTGAGTCCTTCAATAAAAGGGTATTCAGTGGAGAATCAGTAGTGTATTGGTTTTGAGATTGTTGGTTAATCAATGCTACTGCATTTTGAGTTTTATTGACTATATTTTCTAATATATTTACAACCGCTAAACTCTCGCTTAAATTAATTAAAATTGCATTAGTAGGAAACTTATTTAAGACATTTAAAAGTGTAAAATTATTTGCATCTGCGGCTGACAAAATTAGTGCTGCGCGAATTGCATAAAAGCCTGACAATCTAGATTCAGTCTGAATAACTTTTCCCAATATTCCTAATAACCGTTCACCAATTGGTGTATATAGAAACTGCGAAACTTGTACTTTATTTAAGGGAATAGGAGCTAGTAAAGATTTCTGTAATTGAGTTAGTTGTTTTTTGTCTACATAATGACTATATACAGCTAAATACTTATCTACTGCACCTGTTCTAGCATAGGTTTCAAGTGAATGAATGGGGATAGACTCTTCTAAAAGACCGTAATTGAATTTTATTCTTTCTGCACCGAAAGTGCGATTAATAGTTAGTACAGGTATTAAGCCTATATTGCAAATTATCAAAGCTATTTTCAGCAAAATAATTTGTCGATTTAGAAGATAAGTCATAAGTTTCCACTTAAATAAAATTAGCCGATGATGCACCCTACCAGAGACTGAAACAGATTGTATTCAGATATTGTTGATACCCAGATCCCCGACTTCACCAGATCAATTTATCATTTATGGAGATAATAAATAAAAGAAGTCGGGGATCTTATCGCCTCACCTAAATTCTTACATTCTTCTTGAGGAATAAATGTAGAATGTAGGTAGTTGATTCTCCCAGAACCTCTTGAGCCATCAACTAACTTATTATCTTTAATAATTTTATATATTTTGTAAATTGACAATAAACACAGATTTAATAAATTAAAATCTGCTATTTCTGGTCGTATTAACTGCTTTTGAATTAACGCATAAAATATCTGCAACTGATATCTATTAATACAATGATTATTTCTAAGTAAGTAAATATTCATGATTAACCTTGTAATGGTTGTTTATATATAATTGCAGAGTAATGTTTGAATTCAAGTATTCCCAAAGATTGAAATGTATAATATTAACGAATAATGTTTGATTTCGTCACAAAACTTAAAATATTATTCCTATATTATTAAACTTTGTATAAGATTAATAGGTTATGATGATGGTATCAGCAAAAAGCTGTAACAGTAAAAAATTTGGTATTGCTGAAAGCAATTATGAATTTAGGTGTAGAGACTTTCTATTAGTAGGAATTCTCGGCTCGGAAAAGCTTTTAAAAACATAAAAAATTAGTTTCATACATTAAATCAGTAACGCCAAAAATTTTATGGGAATTTAAAATTTTAAGACCTATTTTTCTCATGGCTAAAAGATCCCTCCAGGCATCATCAATTGGTATTCAACAGGCTAAAAAAGCGTTTGCTAGTAAGGGTTGGACTCAAGAAAATCTAGCTTTTGAAGTCAACTTAAAAACTCGACAACCCATTTGGCGATTTTTTAGTGGAAGACCAGTAGAACGTCATACTTTTATGGAAATTTGTGCTGTATTGGAATTAGATTGGCGAGAAATTAGTGTTGAACCCCCAGCAGAATTTATTGACCGAGAAGAATCCACCCAGCCCTCTGTCCCAGATATTGATAGATTAGTACAACAAGTGCGATCGCAACGGTTTGACAAAATTCAAGACCAGTGCGGCATCTTGCAGTTATTGGACATCAGTCGTCCCGTTGCCATCAATGACATATATATAGATCTGAATATTTTGGAAGAAATTGCTAGTCAACAATACTTAGAAATCAGTGAACTGCAAAATCTTGACCCCAAAGAATTTAATCGCTTTGGCTTAGGAGACATTGAGCATAAACAGATACCCGGTATACAGGCAGTGGAAAAATACTCCAAACTCAGAGTATTAGGCAAACCAGGAGTTGGCAAAACTACTTTCTTACAAAATCTTGCCATTCAGTGTAACCAAGGTAATTTTGCAACCAATCAAGTGCCAATCTTCATCACACTGAGAAATTTTGCCCAAGAAGCTAAAGTTACCAACGAATTCAGCTTATTAAACTACATCCGTCAGGAGTTTCGCACATCTGGAATTTTAGACCCCTCAATCATAGAAACATTGCTGAGGGAAGGCAGAATATTACTGTTGCTTGATGGTATGGATGAAGTTCTCAACGAACAATGCAATAGTGTATTAAGCGAAATTCGTATATTTTCAGAGAAGTATCACAAAAATCGGTTTGTGGCGACCTGTCGAACAGCAGCACAAAGACTGAGACTGCGAGGTTTTACCGATGTGGAAATTGCTCCATTTACTTCAGAACAAATCCTAGCCTTCGCTCAAAAATGGTTTGTAGGCTTTACCAAAACCAACACTGAATATGGTCAAGCCCAGTCTGCTGACTTTATTGAGAAGCTGAACTTAGCTGAAAATTGGCAATTTCGCCAACTCGTAGTCACACCCCTATTTCTGCATCTTGCCTGTTGGGTGTTTCACTGTCAAGACAAATTCCCGACTAAACGCACTGACTTTTATAAGCAAGGACTAGACCTGCTCTTGGGTAAATGGGATGAAGCTAGAGGCGTAGAAAGAGATGAGGTTTACCGGGGGTTTTTATTACCACAAAAGCTCAAATTATTAAGTCAAATTGCAGCAGCCACATTTGAGCAAGGTCAGTATTTTTTTGAGCAACGCACCATTGAGCAATACATTGGTGACTATATTCAGAACCTAAGCACTGTGCCAATGGAAGCAGAGGAACTGCAAATAGAAAGCGAAGCGGCGCTAAAGGCCATCGAATCTCAACATGGGCTACTAGCAGAACGGGCGCGGGGAATTTTCTCCTTCTCCTATCTAGCGTTTCAAGAATACTTCACAGCGAGAAAAATCGTTGCCAGCCATAACCTACAAGCATTGGAACAGGCTTTGGGAGGTCTAGTTAGTCACATCACTGACCCCCATTGGCGGGAAATCTTTTTGTTGACAACTACCATGCTTCGGAGTGCAGACTCCCTAGTCCAGTTGATGAAGCAACAGATTGATGGTCTGGTTGCCGAAGACCCTTATTTACAGGAGTTTTTAAGCTGGGCTAGTCAAAAATCACGCACTATTCCCACCCAACCAAAGGATGCTGCAATTCGGGCATTTTACCTGGCATTGAGTCGGACTCCTCGCATAGCGCCTCACTTTGCTTTAGCCAGCAGCCTTGACCAGGGCATTTTTCTTGATGCAGCTTTGGATAACCTATTAGTGGAATGTGCAATTGATGAGAGCCAAAACTTTGCCCACTCCCACGTTTGTGCAGATGCGCTCTCAAACATTTTGGGAATTGTTTTAGATATGGGACTTTATAAATCCTTACAACAACTCGCTGAAGAATTGCCAGATTCTCGTCAAAATCAAGAACGGTTTCGGTTATGGCGTAAAACCAACTATTCAGCCTGGGCTAAACAGTTAAGGAACACAGTGACGAACTACCGCAATATTAACCACCGATGGCAGTTTAGTCCTGAGCAAGAGCAAGTCCTACAACGCTACTATGATGCTAACCAATTATTACTTGATTGTTTACATAGTAATTGCGAGATAACTGCTGCTATCAGGCAGGAAATTGAAGCTACCTTATTATTGCCTCAGCAGGAACTTGAAGACAGAGAATGGCAATAACTGGATTAGCAAAAAAATATTTATTAAATTTTGTGTTGTAATGAATCAACTTATTCACAAAATCAAACAACCCTAAATCATACTATAGGAGCAGCAGAAGATTTAGTCTGAAAATATACACTGATTGTTTATCTAATTAATTGGTTTTCTTAGCACCTTTATAGTTAGGTTTGTCAATCTCATGTTGCATTTAAAATCCTCATCGTAGGTTTTATCATGAATTCAAGTATTGCCTCTTTTTTAAATATTGATATCCTCAAAGGGTCGCAAATACTGGTTGTAGACAACGATGTCGATAGCGGGGTGCTATATACTATTTTTTTTACCCAATTTGGTGCAAATGTAATGACATCTAGTTCTATCAAGGGAGCTTTAGAAATACTGAATTGGTTTATTCCCAACATCATCATTTGTGAAATTAGGTTTTTAGGTGAAAGTGTTTACAAATTGTTCAATAAATTAAACGTTATGGAAGTAGAAAATAAGAATTATATTCCAGTGATTGTCACTTCAACCTCTAGCACAGGTATCATTAGTGAAATTCCAGAAGTAGAGCTTGAAAGATATTTAATTAAACCAGTTGATATTGACCAATTGACTTTAATGATTATTAATTTATTTGCGACTGGTAAAAAGAATTTATTAGATTGTCCATCAAAACAAAAATATAGTAATAAAATAGAAGTAAAAGAGTCCTTGTTAATGCAAATGGATGTTTGAGCAAATATATGAAAATCATAAATATTAGCTATATAGCCAAACTACTGAAAAGTTCTATAGGATTCATATTTGAAGTTTGAAAAAATC
>NZ_JAYGHA010000008.1:112035-119011 GCF_034931405.1 Anabaena sp. UHCC 0451
ATCCCTATATTCAAAGTAGTTCACTGTAAATTGGTAATTACCCTCATGAAAGCTACGCTTGAAAAAAACCAATCTTTAGTTCTCATTGTTAATGATGAACCATTTAACCGGCAAGAAATGCGACTTGCACTAGAGGATGATGGGTATCAAGTAGCGGAAGCCAAAAATGGTGCAGAAGCAATAAATGTTTTTCGTCAATTGCGCCCTGATCTTGTACTTATTGATGCCTTGATGCCATATATGGATGGATTTGAGTGCTGTCATCAGTTGTTGTCTGTTGACTCTAACAAGCATACTCCAGTTTTTATGATTACAGTTCTTGAAGACCAACAATCAATTGACTATGCTTTTCAAGTAGGTGTGGAAGACTATTTGATCAAACCCATTCATTGGCCAATTTTACGACAACGGGTAAGACGATCAATTGAGCGATCTCAGCTACAGCAAAAACTTGCTGTTGATAATCAACAATTACAACAATTAGTGAATATTGATGCTTTAACTAAAGTAGCTAATCGCCGACGTTTTGATGAATATCTCTCCCTAGCATGGCAGTGTCAAATACGAGATCAACAGCCTATTTCTTTTATTCTCTGTGATGTTGATTTTTTCAAGTCTTACAACGACAGCTATGGTCATCTTTTAGGCGATCGCTGTCTTTATGAAATTGCTCAAGCCATGCAAAATGTTGTGCAACGTCCGGCTGATTTAGTTGCTCGTTATGGTGGGGATGAATTTGCTATAGTTTTAACTAATACAAATCAAGAAGGGGCTGCTTATCTGGCTGAAAAAATTTGCTTTGCTGTTCGTTCTTTGGCTATTCCCCATGAGAATTCACAAGTTAGTTCTCATGTTACTCTCAGTGTTGGGTTATCTACATTAATTCCTCAACCGAATTCTAGTTGTGAAGAAATAATTGCGGCGGCAGATTTAGTGATGTATCAAGCAAAGTTGTCTGGACGCGATCGCTTTCTAAATTGATAAATAATATTTTGATTTTAATAAAGGCATATAAACTGACTATTAATCAATATTTTTGTCAATAAAATTCATAAAAAAAAATCATAAAAAAGTGGGCATTGCCCACCTTCAATTATTATACATTATACATTATTCCTTTATTACTTCCGACTACCCAACCATTTAGCCGCAGCAATACCAATAATTCCGGCCACAATAGGATTACTAAGAAACTTGATAATTCCAGGTTGTTCCGCTAAAACATCACGAAAAACATCAGGATGATTATGATAAGTAAAAGATGCTAATTTACTCACATCATCAGCGGTCATGCGGTTAGGGTGATTAGTAGAAAGATTTAACTGTTGTTCTAATCTTTTTTCCTCCAGTCCTCGTTCTTTTAATTGTTTGAAAAATGCCCGCGCTACATCATCCCGTTCATTGGGTTTAATTTGAGCAATTGCCTTTTGTAATTCCGGCTCCATCTGACTAGGAGGAATACCTTCTGGAGGCAAAGATTGATTAAATAACTGTCGTCTTTGGTCTGTTGTTGTTCGTTGAGCAAAATCATCAAAATTTTGATATTCTGCGGTAGTATCTGTACTCAAATTATCCAAGGATTCGACATTTCCCTGAGCCAAATCCTGTAAAACTTGTTGTCTATATTTTTCACTACTGGTCATCTTTTCTTTCTCCTGTTGATGTCAAATTTAATTTTTAATTATCAATTAACCTAGCTGTACTTAACTTGATTAGTTTGAGCAACATAATCAGCCGTTAAAATTAGTTTTTTGTCAGGTGCATACAGCAAAATTTTCACATCTTGATTAGGAAAATTTTTTCTAAAGCCTTGTAGCAAAGCACTAGCTAAAGGTCGCACTTCATTAGGACTAACTTGAGGAGAAATCACCACACCTAATTTGTTATTATCTCGCACATAAGCATCTTGAACTAACCCCTTAGAAGTTTGCACAACCCACTTACCAAAATTCTGTCCTGCGGGAGTATTACCACGCTCTAATTCTGCATAGGTAACGTCCCTTCCTACTGCTGATGGGGTAGTTGTGCGGTCAGCTTGTGTAATTGTTCCTCCACCGCAAGCAGTAGTTAAAGTCAGGATTAACATCAAGGACAAAGCCATCAAAATCTTCCGACTTTGTTGAAACAGAACCATATTTAACCTCCCCATAAAAAACTTGTCAGTCGTAGTTGCTTTTTACCTTTAGTGCAACTACGAAGTTTTATCTAGTCAATCTTTTTTTTCACATTATCTTTTACATCTTCAACAGCATGATGTACTTCACTTTCTGCTTGCTTGGCTTTACCTTCAGCTTTGTCTTTGGGATCACCAGTAATATTTCCTACTGCTTCTTGTGCTTTACCTTCAACATTTTTAGCTGTGGCTTTTGCCCGTTCTTCTAAATTCATAGAGTTTTACCATTGATTTAAATACTACTCCAAACTAGCTTGAATATTGACTCACTACTTCTACCACAAGATACATAAGAGACATTAAGTATCTATTCACAAAGAAACATCCCATAAAAAAAACCCAGTTTATTTATAAAACCGGGTTGAAAAGATATGAGGATAATCAGACGATTAGTCTAGAAATCCCATCAAAATCTCAGAATCATCAACAGTATTTGATGCTATTGGACGATTACCAAATACTGAATAGTTTTCCGAAACTGCCAATGCACTAGAACCAATAGGACGAATGCCGGATAGGTTAATACTGTTCACAGTTTGGAATGTATTGGCACTAATTGGACGAATCCCCATTACATTGTAAGTCTCAACCACTTCTATACTGCTCGTACTAATGGGACGCAATCCAGCGATTGATATTGTTCCTGCAAATTGTAGGTCACTGCTACCAATAGGACGCTCTCCAGCAACTATGATTGTTCCCTGAGAATCCTGTTCTGTATTATCTTGGTTATTTTCTTCCACTTTTTATCTCCTTTGCATCTGAGGCGCTTTGTAAACTAACACCCATAGCTTGTTACGTGAATTTTACAATAATTAAGGAAAGGTTTATTTTTTCCTAATCCTAATATTATGTAGAGTGTAACTAGGACATACCACACATTTATGCAAGCATAAAATGTAAGCTTTTCAGCAATTTACGGTGCTTTTACGTAAAGTTTAGCTCGCTTTTCCAAAAGTATGTAAATACACTTTTCGATAAGTAAGTTTGTAAGCCTTGTCTTGCGGACACGTTACGTTAATGGCTTTACCATCTAGTATTATTGTAATGCAAATATAGCATTTCCTAGTCTAATGAAGTACAAAATTATCTGCGTTCATCTGCGTTCATCTGCGTTTAATTATTACAGCTTGTACATCATCTGAATGGGAATTGCTATATCATTTGTGAAAACATCAACAATTTGTATTAATTCTGCCGCTATGTCCGCCATGGTATGATCCCCGACTTCTCAGAAAAGTTGGGGATTTAGGGGTAATATTTTATTGGTTAAAAATCTCTCTCAAATTCTGTCAAGAACCTCAACGCTTTCAAAATATAAGTAGCGCAATCACTGGGGGAAGTGTTATAAAAATGTGGCCATGCTAAACCTTTATCTTCATCATAGCGATCGCTCCGTTGAGGATGATTTTCTAACCACGCTAACCGCACTGCGTGACCAATTAACACATCTAAAACTATATAATCTTGAATTTGCAAGTTAGGGTTATTAGCGGCTATTGCGGCTAATTCCATTAATGCTTCTACATTAACTTGGCGATATTCTGGCGCTTCAATTTTATTCAATAAATGCTCAATTTTTAGAGCAAAGTTTCTTTCACCTGCTGTCATTTCCGAAATCATCAACTCACTTTCTAAGCGATTACGTCTTTCTAATTTATCGCCAATTACTAAGCCTTTACAATGGTGCATTAATAACCAAACTTGTTTAAAAAAGTCTTTGGGAACACGATTTATTGCTCCTTCAGCTTGGCGAAATCTACGCCAATTTTCTGGTTCAACTTCAATTTCTTCATTAATTGTAGGTTGAACTACCCAAGCAATATCACTTTCTTTTTGCTTAATATGCAGTGATTCTTGTTGACGTAATAATCCTGTCACTCCACTATAGCTAGTTAATACTTTTTCTAAACGCATTTTCACTTCATAAGGCGAAAGCTGCATGACATGATCATAGGCTTCATCTTGAGTAACGCCCAATTCTTGAGCTAATTCGCTAGTAATTAAGAGGATTAAATAACCAACTCTTAGGGTTAACAATCCTTTAAATAATTCTGGTTCTGATTTGATCAACACACCTAAATAAATGAGAATTTCTTGAGTCAAAACGCGATCGCGTATATCCTCCCGACAGAAATTATTAATCTTCTCCGCAATTTCATGATGTGACTTTGGCACAACTATCAGCGAAGCTTCACTGTAAGCCCTACCTACAGCAATTTGTTTACCACGCACCAAAATACTTGTCACCGCATCCGATAAACCAATATCCACCATTTGGCGTAAAGCCGCAGCGCGACGCACCACCGCCCACAAGCCTGAATAACTGGCTTTGGTGTAAACTTCATCCAGTAAATCACCCACTGTCACTGGATGACTATTTTCACCATAACCAGTATCAAATTCTAACCCTTTTAGCCGGGTTAAAGTTTGCAACACTTCAATTTGTCCATAAATATTTTCTGAGGAATGTAAATAACTAAGTAAGGCATCTAAGTTAGTTTCACATTCAATTTGAAATTCTTGAATATGTCCCAACCGCCAATTTTTCTGAGGATGAAAAATCAGATAATAACAACGCATTCCCGCATTTTTTACAGGAGAACGAAATAATTCTGCTTCAGGAATAAAATCAATCCTTTGAATAGCAGCAGTCAGCATTAATTGATTTAATTTTCCTAATTTTACTTGCACACCACCACATACACCATCTTTGAGTTCTTGCATTAATTCTAATAATGCTGCCGAGCCAGTTTCTAGCATTGTGCGGGTGATCATAAAAGTCAAAGTTGGACGACCTAAATCACTCCAATATTTTTGAATATATGCTAATTCACCTCTGATTTGATCAAGTAAAAAATGGTAATCCAGAGTTAAATAAAATTGTTGTGAATCTAAAAATGAAGGTAAAAAGACGACTGTTTGATCTTGAATCCGGTAAATTCTGGATATAGTCAAACTCCTCAATCTACGTACTGGACGACCTGTTAAACCTAATTTATCATTCCGCCCAATTTGGGTATAAATCTGTGATAGTTCCCCTGCTTGTCTAACTTGAATTGGTTCTACTTGGTTGGGTGTTTGACTTTCAATTCCATGTACTTCTAATTGTGCTTGTAAGTCCTCATCTTCTGCTAACAAAGCAATTTGCACCATTGCTTCCCGATTTTTACCCACACGCAAATGTCTACCCAAAGGATCAATATCACCTACCGCAATTAACCCTTCACTCAACATTTTACCAAGCAAATATAAACTTTGCGCCCAAACCAAAGGAATATTTTCATTTGGTAATCTTGTTTGTGAGTGTGGTTCTAATTTTTCAGCTTCAATGTTTTCTTCTGGCACATAATACAGTTCTGGTAATAACTGTAAACCATCCCTTTCTACAAGTAATTCCTCTAAAAGTTCTTGGTATTTTTTAACTTGTTCTTGGTCTTGGCGGAAAATTCCATCAAGCATTAAATAAGTAAAAAATAACGGCCATTCACATTCAATATTCTCAAATTGTTTCAGTTCCCAAGGTTCATAATGTAAACGGTGTGAGTCTTCTAAAACAGTTTGGTGTCCATCTCTCAAAAAGCGTTTACAGCCATATTTACCTGCTAATTTATTAATAATTTCATTAAATGTGCGTTGCTGCAACTGCACATCTTCCACTGCAAAAGCAGGATAACCAATAATACTCAACAATGCTGCATCGACTTCTTTAGATGCAGACTCTCTTGGTAATAAAGATTCTAAAGTAATTCTTGCTCTGGCAATTTCATCTGGTAAAACATGAATTACCGATGCTTGAGAACCATGTACACCAAATAAATTCAGCCCGTTCATTGCTTCTAGTGCGGCTTTGGCCATTCCTAGAGAACTAGCGTTTAATTCGGCACTACCATGATTAATTTTATTACCTCTTTCCCAAATACCAAAATCTGGCGTGCGATAAGCCCTACCAATGTAATAAACCAAATTTTGGACAAAGTTCACCTCATCCAACGTAAAAACAATCGACAAACCTGCGGCTGTCATTTGTGCCAACATCAGCAAATATATAGATGTGGCATCTACTTGTAAATGTCCCCATTCATCATCCCCAACCACAACATCACCAGTAGCGGTATTATATTTGGCGTGTAGTCCATCTAGTAAAGATTGTGTGTGTTTGAATTTTTCGACCTTATGCGCCTGTCGCATCATCGCAAACAACAAGCCACGCATAAGTTTAACAACGCTATATTCAAGTTCGTAAGTACGCCCCTGATCATTATCTATTTTCCGGTATGCCAGTGCTAAACCCCAAACTGCCAAAATGCTATAAACGTTGTCTCTTACCCAAGCGTCAGTATAATCACCATGAGCGGTAATTGCGGTACTCGCAGGTAATAAACCAGTAATGGGATTTTGCCGAGCGAGAATAATTGTCTTGATTTGTTGGTAGTAAGAATCTAAGCTATTTGGCAGTGCTGTCGGTGTTTTCATCATGTTGCTTGAAAAGTGCTGGGGGAAATTTAGGGTCAGGTAAATGTCTCTGCTCAAGTAGGAAATTAACTGGTAGATTTTGAGGAAATTACATAAGATGATTGGTGTAAGTAAGTCGGCTTGAAAAAACCGAGGTATGTTACAAAATGTAAAATCCCTCAAAGTTTCTTCCCTCTTCCATGAGTGCCTCTTACCTCTTGCCTTGCCTCAACGATAAATTTCAACGCCTACCTACTTATTTTAATATATTGTTTGCAGGTAACTAGCAAGTGATTTCAGTAATTATATTTAATTATATAGGACTCATATTTGAATTTTGAAAAAATC
>NZ_JAYGHA010000008.1:119121-168743 GCF_034931405.1 Anabaena sp. UHCC 0451
ATCCCTATATACACTTAAACTACATTTGAGTTATTTGTTCAAATCTTCATTATATTTAAGGTTATTTTGCCATAATTTAAGCTTTTTTTTGTTATTATTTTAATAGAGGAAAAGAAAAAACAACTCACCAAAAAAGAAGTATTCACAAAAGACATTTTTACATTATATGCTTAACTACCGTTAAAAACAAGAAGAATTTGCAACAGACAAAAGAGGATATGTTATGTCTTTACGTTACAACGAAAATCACGCCCCTTTGCTTAAAGTAGTTTACTCCCAAGTCAAAGTTAATGGCAAAACTGAATTAGTACCACTAGAACTATATGCGGATGGTTCACTCAAACGTAGTAATGTTTGATTCAAACTTAAACATGAAAATTCAAGTTTTGATTGTATGTTTTTGTGTAAGTATTCAGCTATAGAAATCGTTGGCGTTGCTGCCCTCAACTTGAATTTTCATCAACTTCTGCACACTCACCAAAGCTCGATTTAACTCATAATTCCGTATTTGTGAATTATGTAAATAAGCCTGTTGTTCTTCTTCTATCATTTTCACATCTTGCACTACCAAACCATCAAGTAATTTCCGTGCTGCACCAAATAAACTATCTTTGATAAAACGGCGAAACCATACAGGTAATTTGTGTAATCGCCAAAAGGCATTAAGTGAGGTAAAATGAATTAGATAGGCTTTTGTTTCTGTTTCATTCACTGGACACAATAAACAATAAATTTTGAAATCTTTACCCAAAGTAGATACCCAATGAGGATACACATAACTGACATCTAAAGGTTCGGGATGCAAGCGACGCAAAGCTGGAAAAAATAATTGGGAGATTGACCAAATTTTATCTATTTTATAATAACTTTGGGCTGTATAATGGGCATGAACACTATTTTCATCTTCGTCAATATTTTGTAGTGAGGCTTCAGCCCAAGCTTGCAAATCTTGATGTAAATGTCCATGATACATATCCATCAAGTTTTCAATTAAATAGGAATAATGGGCTTGAGTATGAATCACGGAAACTGTGGCAATATAATTTAAATGTTCCCATTCTGGTACACCCAATGGTTCTACAGATGGTTCTTTATCTCCAGGGAATAACCAAATAAAACCATCTTGTTCTTTAACGGGATAATGGCGAATTTTACAAGTTGGTAATTTTTGATTTGCTGCTAAATAGGGAACTTCTGCACATTTACCTTCACTATCAAACCGCCAACCATGATAAGCACATTCTAATTCATTGTTTATGACTTGCCCGTGACTAAGTTTAACTTGACGGTGGGGACAGCGATCTTCCAAGGCGTGAACTTTTCCGGTATGATCTCGATAAAGTGCGATCGCTTGTTGCCAAATTGTTACAGCTAAAGGCTTATTTTTAACTTCTTCACTCCGTGCAACTACATACCAGTGATTTGGGTTAATTCCCAATTTTCTGACACTCGTTTGTAAAACTGGAGAATTAGAAGAAAGAGATTCAGGTATTATTTGCTGCATAATATGTTAATATTTAGGTATATTCAAAGATATAATATAGAAATGATATGTGATTTTGGCGATCGCTAAATAAACGTTTATTTCTTGTTTCCTGTTCCCTGTTCGCTGAACTTCTGACTCAAGCCAATTTTGCCTACAAACGATAAAGTAGTTATAGATTAAAGTAGTAAATCTATCAAGGAATAAGTCTGTATGACAAGCTACCCAGAAACCCTAACTCCTAATGAATTAGTTGATGAAATTATTGCCGAAACAACAGGTTTAAACCATATAGAAGTAATTGAGAACGTTATCGGTACGTTAGAACAGAATAACAGCGCGATGGTTAGGCATACACCAGGGGGTGCTTATCTGTGGAAGTTTCAATATGGCAGTGTAGAAGTATTTGTACAACTCACTGGTTCTACTGATGAAGATACTATCACAGTTTGGTCGGCTGTGCTAAATTTACCCGCCAAAGATGAACCCAGATTAATGCGCTATCTGTTAGAGTTGAACTGCACAAGTACCTTTGAAGCCCGTTTTGGCATTATTGAAAATCAGGTTGTTGTCATTTCTTCACGCACTTTAGCCGAATTGTCACCAGGGGAAGTTTCCCGTATAATTACCATTGTTGCCACCATCGCTGATGATAATGATGAAGCTTTAGTAGAGGAATTTGGTGCAGCATAGGCAATTTTAGATTTTGGATTTTGGATTTTAGCTGGAAGTCTGCTGCATGGGATGTACCACAGGTATCTGCGAAAAATAATGTAGAGACGTTCCATGGAACGTCTCTACAAGGTTATGGAAAAGGCACATTTAAATTCGGTCGATGTATAATGAGAAGGTTTGGCGACTAATTCCTTGTTTAGCAGCTGCTGGTAATGTCCAAATGGCAGTTGATAGATGGTTGCTGGAACAGCACGAGTCAGGAAAGCATCCTCCCACTTTGCGGTTTTATACTTGGTCGCCACCCGCCATTTCTCTGGGTTATCATCAAAAACAATACCCCGAATATTGGGCAAATTTAACTTGGCATGGTGATAAACTTGATTTGGTACGTCGTCCTAGTGGTGGAAGGGCGGTTTTACATCAAGGAGATTTAACTTATGCTGTAATTACTTCTGGAATTGTGGGAAGTCGTATTCAGGTATATGCAAAGATTTGTGAGTTTTTGATTCAAGGCTGGCGATCGCTCGGTGTAGAGTTAAATTATGGTCAAGCTGGCCGGGGTTATATCCACAACCCTAACTGTTTTGGAACTG
Organism: Anabaena sp. UHCC 0451; assembly: GCF_034931405.1. Taxonomy (NCBI): domain Bacteria; kingdom Bacillati; phylum Cyanobacteriota; class Cyanophyceae; order Nostocales; family Nostocaceae; genus Anabaena; species Anabaena sp. UHCC 0451. Next base: position 121,873 of record NZ_JAYGHA010000008.1, read on the forward strand.
CCACAGGTGCAGATTTAATTTTACCAGATGGTAGTAAATTAATTGGTAGCGCCCAACTGCGACGGGGAAAGGCAATTTTACAACATGGTTCTATAATTTTACAACCAGATGCAGATTTATTTCGGGAAGTCTTTGGGAAAGATGCTTTTACCCCAGTTCAACTTCCGCAAAATATCCATCGAGAAACAGTAATAGAGGCTTTAATTATTGCGGCTTGTGATAGTTTTAATATGCAGGTAGAAATACAACCACTTTCTGAAACTGAGTGGAAAGAAATCTTAGCAAAAGCACAATATTAAAAGAATGAAGAATTTAGAATTTAGAATTTAGAATTACGTTTTGCAACGGGCATTTTACCCCGACGCAAAACCCGCTGCTTGTGGAAGCAGGGGACTTTCACCCCTAAAGGTAAGTTAATAAATATGGGTTTTTATATTTCATCTCGTGCAAAAAGCGTTCGGGAGTGTTACCGTGTTTCCACCCCAAACGCTTTTTGAACTTTGCTCCTCACACACAAATAGACTATATCACTGGTTCAATTAAATAGCAAGTCTTTTACTGTAAATTTGATATTAGTAAATTTAATATATCATTGAAAGCCAAAATAAAAAGCGCCTGGGAGTGTTACCGTGTTTCCACCCCAAACGCTTCTTATATTCAACATTGCTCCTCACACAAAACAACCATATCACTCAAGTTAGAAAATGGCAAGTAATTAACGTAACAATTCTAGAATTGAGTTATTTTAGATCCCCGACTTCTCTAAGAAGTCGGGGATCTGGTTTAATGGTTTAATGTAAGAAGTGCCGCACACCAGTTACAACCATCAATAAACCCAGTTCATCAGCAGCTTTGATAGAGTCTTTATCTCGCAGACTTCCCCCTGGTTGGACAATAGCAGTAATTCCCGCTGCGGCTGCGGTTCTGACGGTATCATCAAAGGGGAAGAACCCGTCACTAGCGAGAAATGCACCTTGAGTTTTTTCTCCGGCTTGTTCCAGGGCAATTTTAGCCGAACCTACCCGGTTCATTTGTCCAGCACCGACACCTAAAGTCGTCCTATCTTTGCTGATGACAATAGCATTAGATTTAACGTGTTTACAAACTTTCCAAGCAAACAACAACTCAGCTAATTCGGCTGGTGTGGGTTGACGTTCGGTGACAACTTGCCATTTATTTACATCTGCAACCATATCATCAGCAGTTTGCACTAAGAAACCACCAGCAATCGCTCTGACAGTTTCTTTAGGTCCAGTCAACAAATCTGGTAAAATCAGAACTCTGACATTACCTTTCTTGGTTAAAATTGCTTGGGCTTCCTCATCACAACCCGGTGCAACCACGCATTCTAAAAATGTCTTCGTTAATTCCGTGGCTGTGGCTGCATCAATAGCCTGGTTTAAAGCCACAATACCACCGAAAGCCGAAGTAGAATCAGCATTGAAAGCTTTTTGATAAGCATCGAAAATGGTTTCCGCTTCCGCAGTTCCACAGGGGTTAGTATGTTTAATAATTGTCGCTGCCGGACTTTCCGTAAATTCAGCAATGATGCGGCGTGCAGCTTCCAAATCTACCAAATTATTATAGCTGAGTTCCTTACCTTGCAGTTTAGTTGCTGCTGCCCAACCTGTAGGTTTAGTTCCCGTTTGATACCAAGCTGCGGGTTGATGGGGGTTTTCTCCATAACGCAAAGATTGAATTTGTGTACCGGAAACCGTGTAAGTTTCTGGTAAACCTTCAGTTTCTACACCAGCTAAATAAGCTGCAATGGCGTTATCATAACTTGCGGTGTGCAGAAATCCTTTTAAAGCGCATTTTTGGCGAAACTCCAAAGAAGCTGACCCATTTTGACGTAATTCTTGCAAATACTCATCATATTGATCAGGATTGCATAATACAGTCAGATGGGCAAAGTTTTTTGATGAAGCCCGTAACATCGCAGGTCCACCAATATCAATTTGTTCTACTGCGTCTGCTAAGGTGACACCGGGTTTAGCAATGGTTTCCTCAAAAGGATAAAGGTTAACGACGACGAGATCAATAGGACGAATTTGGTTATTTTCCAAATCTGCGATATCTTGCTCAAAGTCGCGCCGTGCTAAGATACCGCCATGAATGCGAGGATGGAGAGTTTTTACCCGTCCGCCTAATATTTCTGGTGAACCTGTATAATCAGAAACCTTTGTTACAGGAATTCCCGCATCTTTCAGGGTTTTGGCTGTTCCCCCACTGCTGATGATATCAAAGCCAAATTCTTCAACCAAGCTGCGGGCTAGGTCAATTATACCAGTTTTGTTAGATACACTCAGCAATGCCAGACGCGCCATAGTTCCCCTGTTTATTTTGGATTACAGTTTTGCAAATAGATGATTATTGTACCTAATGGGGTGCTGTTGGGAAATGTAGAATTAGATATCTTTTGAGAATTACAGATAATTCAAGAACGGAAAAACGAACCGCAGAGGACGCAGAGGACGCAGAGGAAGAAGAGTTTGAGAGAAAATTTGCGTAAGTCCTACATATTCCTAATGACAGCAAATATTCTGATTCCTGACTCCTGTACGGGCGAAGCATTCGGGCGATAAATTATCAATTTTTGTCCAAGTCTATTTTCCGAATGCTTCGCCCCTACGACTATTATTGTTGACTTAGTTCAATAATATTGCCATCTGGGTCTTTTGTGAAGATAGCAGGACGACCGGAAGCACTTTCTTGAAATGGGTAATTTTGATTTTGTAATTCTGCTTTTGCTGCTTCTAAGTCCACAACAGAAAATGCAATGTGGGGGTTACGTCCCCATTTTTCGTTTTGGTTTTCGTTGGGGACGGATGAGGATACTATTAAGTGTATTTGATAATTACCGAGTTGATACCATGCACCGGGATATTTGAGGGTGCGGTCAATTTTTGATAGTCCTAATATTGTGCCATAAAAGTGTTCTGAGCGTTCTAAGTCGGTGACGAGGATGGCAGTGTGGAGACTTTGGGTAATTTGCATTTTTGGGTGAGATGGTAGTGGGTATATTTATCGCTGGATAGTGATTAGCAAATAAGTGTTATTATGATTTTGGTTTTGTTATCAACAACTATTAATAGATCAATTGTAGATGAAGTTATGACGGAAATTAAATTTGCGATTGAAGGTGAAGATGCCATCCAAGCTACAGAGGAGCTTTTGGCAATAGAAGGTATAACTGGTAACTATACCGTAGATTCGGAAGACGTGAAAAAAGAGCCAGTAATTACCACAGTTGCTACTATAGTTGGTCTTGTTGGTGGGACAATCGCTATTGCAGAACAAATTCGCAAATGGTATCAAGAGTATAAACAAAAACAATCTGGTAAAAAAATTGCCAAAGTCCTGATTGTCGGCCGCAACGGTAGACGGCTGCTGTTAGAAAATGCCACAATTGAGCAAATTCGTCAAATTTTAGAATCTTAAACAGAAATATCTCTCAAAACCTCATTTCTCTGTGTTCTCTGCGCCTCTGCGGTTCGTTTATCTTTAAATTCTGAGAATTATAACATCGTGCAGACTCTCCACCTTGACCTGAAAGCTATTGCAGGTAATTACGTAGAGTTACGCTACTTTACTGATAATTACAACAAATACGAAAAACGTACACTCTCCCTGAGCGAAATCACTGATTTAATCGAGTTAGCAGAAACGGATTATTACTTTTCCTCAGTTGCTAAAAATTATGCAGAAACAGGGTTACGGCTATATAACTGGTTAGATGGCAGTGACAGATGGTTACAAAAACTCATCAATCAATATCAGCGTCAAGGAATCATTTTAGCCATTGCAACGGCTGAAAAACTCGCCCATTTACCTTGGGAAGTTCTGCACGATGATAAAACCTTTCTGGTGCAACAGTCAATTATTCCTGTACGGTGGGTATCATCGGACTCTGTGAAAACATTGTCTGTAGAGAAAAACCCAGAAAACCGCGCTTTGCAAGTTTTATTTATGGCTACTTCCCCCCAAGGAGTAGAACCTGTATTAGATTTTGAAGCAGAAGAAGCGCGAATTTTAGAAGCTACGGGAAGACAACCTTTAGCTTTGACAGTAGAAGAAAGCGGTTGTTTATCAGAATTGAGTTATTTAGTCGCAGATTACGGAAAAGATTATTTTGATATTTTCCATATTACCGGTCATGCCACAATTACTAACGGACAACCCCAATTTATTACCGAAACCGAAACCGGTACAGCTTATTATGCCAGTGCAGAAGATTTCAAACAAGCACTACAATTCCGATTACCTAAATTGATTTTCCTTTCTGGTTGTCGCACTGGACAAGCTGGTAGTAATGGCGCTAATTATGGTTCTGTCCCTTCAATGGCGGAAGAATTGCTAAATGCTGGTGCGAAAGCCGTTTTAGGATGGGGACAAAAAGTTTTAGAAACTGATGCGACAGAAGCAGCAGCGACATTATATAAAGAATTAGCAGCAGGAAAGGAAATCACCGAAGCAGTTGCCAGTACCTATCAAACTTTAATCAAAAACAAGGCGCAAGATTGGCATTTATTGCGATTATATGCAGCGGAGAGTTTACCAGGGGAATTGGTAACACCATTGCGGACTCCGGGAAGGAAACCAGCGCCACCGCTGTCTGTGAGTACGGAATTTTTAGATCCTGCGGATAAGGTGAAAGTCCCTACCCGTGAGAGTTTTGTCGGTCGTCGTCGTCAGTTGCAAAGTTGTTTAAGGACGCTGACACAATCAACTGAAGAAATAGGGGTATTAATTTATGGCATGGGTGGTTTAGGTAAAAGTAGTTTAGCAGCTAGACTTTGCGATCGACTGCCGATTTTTCAGCGTGTTGTCTTGGTAGGGAGAATTGATGAACCGAGTTTAGTTAGTGAGTTAGTGAAAAAGTTGGATGATAACGAACAACGGAAACGGCTACAAAATCCTGATGAGGAGTTGAGATTTAGGTTAAAGCGGGTATTTCAGCAGTTGTGGGACGCTGGGGAAAAGCCGTTTTTGTTGGTGTTGGATGATTTTGAGGTGAATTTAGAATTGACCTCTCCCCCAGCCCCTCTCCTGCGAGGAGAGGGGAGTCTAGTTCCCCCATTCCCTCGCAGGGAAGGGGGGTTAGGGGGGTTAGGTCGTTTGCAACCAATAGCCGCAGAGGTTTTAACAGCTTTGGTTTGGGCAATTCGGGAAACCTACACCAACCATCGGTTAATTCTCACCTGTCGTTATGAATTTGAATTTAGCCAATTGCGGTATTTCTATAAACAGCCATTGGAGGGAATGAGGGGGGCAGATTTAAGAAAAAAGTGTAGTCGTCTTGTGGCTTTTGGGGCAAAATCTCAGGTAGATGAGGCGTTGAAATCTCAGGCGCAGAGGTTAGCTGATGGTAATCCCCGGTTGTTGGAATGGTTGAATAAGATTTTGCAAGAACCCCACCCCCTAGCCCCCTCCCCGCAAGCGAGGAGGGGGGACAAGATGGGGGATCAGAGTGTTGATGTGGTGGCAATTCTCAATCGTTTAGAAGTTGATGCGGTGGAGTTGCGAGAACAGGTTTTAGCGGGCGCTTTGCTGCAACAAATGGATGAAACGATGGGGGAAATGTTGTCACAGGGTTTGGTATTTGAGTTACCAGTCCCCAGGGAAGCATTAACCGCAGTTTGTGAAAATATCCCCAATTTGGCAGATTATATCAATCGGGCGGTGGCGTTGGGATTGTTGGAAGTTAGTCCTGATGAGTCGTTGCGAGTACCGCGAATTTTGCCGTTAACGTTATCCACTCATATAGAAACCCTGCATCAACAAGCGGCTGAGGTGTTGTATCGTCTGTGGTGGGAACAAGGGGAAACCAGAACAGAAGAAGAAGTATTAGAAATTCATCGGTTAGCGTTGTTGGGGAAAAAAGGGGAAATTGCCTCAAAAGTTGGAGCGATTTTGGCAAGTAATTTGAAGGCAAAAAGCCGATTTCGTGAAGCTTTACATCTTTGCAAAGAGACTTTAAATATTGTTGAAGACTATCATATTTTGCATCAACTAGCACGGTCTGAAGAACAACTGGGAGAAATTGAACAAGCAAAGCAACATTATCAAAAAGCACTAGAAATCTGTCCAGCAGCAAACGAAAAAGCAAAAGCTGCTATTATTCACAACCTAGCTGGTATTTGTGCCAATACGGGAGAAATAGAGGATGCCATTACCCTCTACCACCAGTCTTTGCAACTCCAAAAAAGCATTGGCAATCTCCAAGCTACAGGCGCAACATTCTGCGAATTAGGACGTATCTACACCGAAATAGGAAAAATTGATGATGCAATTGCCCTTTATCAGCAGTCTTTAAAAATATTTGAAAGCATTGGGGATGTCCAAGGTATAGCCGCAACATTGTACCATTTAGCGAGTATCTACGTAAACAAGGGAAAAATTGATGATGCAATTGCCCTTTATCAGCAGTCTTTAAAAATATTTGAAAGCATTGGGGATGTCCAAGGTATAGCCGCGACTTTGCACGATTTAGCTTTTATCTACGATGACAAGGGAAAAATAGAGAAAGCGATCGCCCTCTACCAGCAGTCTTTAGAAATCACTGAAAGCATTGGCACTGTCCGAGGTAAAGCTGCGACTTTGCACGGTTTAGCTGGTATCTACGCCAAAACGGGAAAAATAGAGGAAGCGATCGCCCTCTACCAGCAGTCTTTACAAATCAAAGAAAGCATTGGCAATGTCCAAGGTCAAGCCGCGACTTTGCACCAATTAGCTGATATCTACGCCAAAACGGGAAAAATAGAGGAGGCGATCGCCCTCTACCAACAGTCTTTACAAATCAATGAAAGCATTGGCAATGTCCAAGGTAAAGCGATGACATTATGGTGGTTAGGGCATATTGCAAAACAACAAGGAGATTTTGTCACTGCATTGAACTATTTACATCAGTCGTTGGAGATATTGCAGCGTATTCAATCTCCCGATGCTGAGACAGTGAGGGGAATTATCAAACGAGTGCAACAAATGGCAAATGGTTAAGGTTCTTTCTATCTATAAAATAAAAATAGTGGTATAATTTATAAACAATATATTTAAACAACTACAAGAATATGCAACAATTAATCATTCAAGTGGCGGATAAAGAAAAAGCCGAAATGCTATTAAAAATTATTTCGGCTTTAGATTTTGTCAATTCTGTAGAAGTCGTAGAAGATAACACAAATATAGCTGATAATCAACAAGATTTTTTTGCCTTAGCTGGAATCTGGGAAACTAGAAATATTACCACTGAATCCATTCGTCAACAAGCATGGAGAACAGAAAATAAATGATTTTATGTGATACAAATATTCTCATAGAATTTTATAAAAACAATTCTCAAGTCATCTCTGAACTAAGTTTTCTGGGTATCAATCAATTAGCCATTAGTTCTATTACTCAAGCTGAATTATATTATGGTGCTATCAATAATGTGGAGTTGAAAAAAATTAAAAACCATTTAAAATTACTCCATATTCTCCCCCTTGATGTCATGATATCTACTCAGTTTATTACATTAATGGAAAATTATTCACTTAGTCATAAATTAAGTATTCCTGATGCTTTAATTGCTGCAACCGCATTAGTACATCAGATTGATTTATATACTTTGAATGTGAAAGATTTTCGCTTTATTAAAAGTTTAAATTTACATCAACCTTCTATTAATTAGTTATTGAATAGTCGTATTTTACAACAAGATGATGAAGAACAAGATTAAGAGAGACGTTGACTAAAACGCCTCTTTTATTTTTTGATATTTTTAATCAACTTTAAACCTAGCCAACAATTCCTCACGAGATAAATTTAACAACATCGGAGTAAATTCTTCCCTAGAAATAGCAATTACTTGATCAATAATCCTAGCTAAATCTGAATCAATCTCTCCAAAACGTACCTGTAGGATACTTTCAACCATCGCACGACGTTCAGTTTGGATACCTCTATCAATTCCTCGCAACTCTACTTGTTGTTTAATTTCTTCTAATTGTTTTTGATACATTTCTGATAATTTCATAATTAACTCCTGATCATCTTGATCAATATCCTTTTCTTTTTCTTGACGTGCAGATAACAAAGCAATTAGGTCATGTACTAATTTTATAACATCCTCCAAAAATGGATGATTATTAGCTAGTGCTTCTAATTCTTCCACAGCTTGTCTTTGTACTTTTCCCCTACCCAATACTCTCAAAAACAGTGTTTCAGGTGTAATGGGTAGTTGATGAATGACAATAATAGCTGTTTTTAATCCTGTTCTGAGAGAATAAATCCCTTGACCCCAATTTTGATCATTGAGAGTGCCACTAAAACTTTCTAGGATGTCTTCTGATGCTGTTGGAGTCAATATCCATAAATAGGGTAATTCCTCTTCATTGATTCGCGTATTATTGCGTTTTCCTTGCCTTTCTAAGTCTGCATGGATATCAAATAATTTACCCATACAACTGCGAATTTCACTTTTACTAACAGGATTGCGGAATGGTTCAAATATAGCATACTTTGCATAAATAGCCATTCTTCCTAACAGTCCTAGAGATTCTATTCTATCTGAAGATGGTGATGTGGCAGTAAATAGTAGATCAACTTGTCTCACCTCTGAAGTAATATCTTTACTGGTGTCTACTTGACCATAGGGTGTTAATAGTTCTGTAAGATATTGTTTGGCAAATTGATCATGAATAAAACGAGTCATAAATTTTCATGAATTTAATGATTGTCCATTATTTCTAATCAATTTATCATTTTGTTGATGTTTAAATATAGATGAGGATAAAAAATTAATCTTATTTAAAGAGACGTTGATGAAAACGCCTCTTTCTTCCAGAACATCTAATCAACTTTAAACCTAGCTAATAATTCCTCACGGGAAAGATTAGATAAATTAAGTAACAACTGCGTTCTTTCCGTCAAAGAAAGTTCCATAATTGGAGTCACAATAGCAGATAACTCCTCATCTAAATTACCAAAACGCACTGCTAACAAACTCTCTACCATCAAACGCTGTCCGTCTTGTTGTCCTTCTTGTCGTCCTTCTTGTCTTCCTTGTTGTCTTCCTTCTTCTATTCCCTCTTGTTTCCATTCTTCACATTGTTGAAGATACGCTGGTGATAAACTCATAATTAACTCCCTTACTTCTTCATCGTTGACATTACTATTTAATTCTAAATTTTTCCGCCAAGATGCGAAAATTGCCAGTAGTCCTTCCCATTTATCATTCTCTTTTGACCGTTCTACTACTTCGCTGATAGCTGCTGTTTGAGTTCTGCCTTTTCCTAATACCCTTAACCATAGTGTATCCTCTGTCATGGGTAACTGGTTAATAGCAACAATAGCCGCTTTCTGGTATTTTGGGAGAAAATACACTCCTTTTTCCCATCCCTCCTTTGCTGTCGCTCCAAACCCTTCAAGGATTTTTTCAGAACAAGTTGGTGTTAAAATCCAGAGGAAGGGTAATTCTTCTTCAGAAATAGAACGTTTTTCTCTTTTTGCTTGTCGTAATAATTCTCCCTGAACACTATACAATTTTAACAAACAACTTCTAATTTCTACCTCATTAGGTGCATTGCGGTAAGGTTCAAAAAGACAGCTTGTAACCGCCATTTTTCCTAATAATCCTAATTCAGAATTTACAGATGTTGTTGTCGGAACAAACCAAACATCAATTTCCTGAACTTCGCTTTTTACATCTTTACTCGTTTTGACCTCTCCTAGAGGTGCTAATAATTCCTCTAGATATTCTTTAGCTAGTTGGTCATGGGGTTGTCGTGTCATACAATTTTCAAGAAATATTTGTTAATTTAATAATTAATTTTATTGCTGTTTTAATTGTATAAAAAATTGGGTTGTTCTGGATAAATTCACAAGTTATATTAACAGATAAACACAACAGCTTACCAATTACCAATTCCCACAAAATTGTAGAGAAGTTGTATTTAACATCTCTACAGAATTTTCAAGAAATTTAATTTCTTATTTGTGGTTTATCTTCTTTTTCTTAATGTTCAGCCCCAGTATGTACAGTTTTTACCCACTTCAGCCTTTTGGGACGAACCGACATCCTAGTAATAGTGCTACTCATCACTACCAACCAATGCAACATATAAATACTGCCGCGAATGGTTTGCAGAAGTAACACAAAATAGTTAGATGTTTTTTGATCTTGGCGTGTGCGCTGTAACCCAGCAAACATCCCTACAAAAGACATCGTTACCGATAACCCAGTTATGGGGGCTAATATGGGTGGACGATGGCGAATTATTGACATTAATAAATCGGGTACTGCTGCTGTCGGTAAAATATACATAATCAGCAGAAAAATCAGTAAATCCACGGTTTTACGCGTCCCCATGCGGTTTTTGAGGATCAGATCCCAGTAATCTAAATAACGCTGATAACCACCTTCAGCCCAACGGTTGCGTTGATGCCAAAGAGCGATCGCATTTGTTACTCCTTCTTCCTGCACTGGGGGATAGAACATACATTCAATATCCCATTTATCCAGATTTAAGCGAATTGTCAAATCTAAATCATCGGTGATAGTTTCCTCATTCCAACCACCGCAGCTATCCAAAGCTTGACGACGGACAAATTGACCATTTCCCCGCAATTCACCCAGTCCACCAATAGCAGTCCGTTGTTGTTGAAACCAAGTATCAACAGCCATTTCCGCCATTTGTCCCTTAGTCCAAAAATTCTCCTTAGCGTTGGCGATCGCTTTTCGCACCTGTATCGCCCCTACCTGTTCTTTTTGGAACACAGGCACTACCTGTAATAGTAAATCTGGGTCAACTTGGGCATCCGCATCAAATACAGCAATGATGTCACCCTTAGTCATCGGTAACACCTGATTCAAAGCCCCTGACTTACCACCAGTAGCATCAGCAGCACGGTGGAAAACCTTGAGTTGCTTGTATTGCTGTTGGAGTTGTGCTAATAACTCCGGTGTTTTGTCCGTACTATGATCATCAATAATCCAGACCTCATATTCACCATTAGCATATTCCAGACTACAAAGATTCTTAACTAATCTGCCAATTACAGCTTCCTCATTTTTTGCAGCCACTAACACAGATACACAAGGCAAATCTCCCTGTATTTCTTTATGGTGATGGCGGGGTCTAGCAAAAATAATCCTGAAAGCATGAATACCCAAGATAGTCGTCAGTCCGAGAATGAAAATAGAACCCCAGGACACTAAATGTAAAGCGATCGTCCCACTCCAGACTATAGTCAGGACTAGGGCGGCTTTGGGTCTACGCCGTTGAAATCGAGATGAAGGTAAAGACACAGCATTTACCTCTTCCACTAACTCCTCTGCTGCCGATAGGTCAGACAGCAAGGAATTCAGCGGGTCAGAGGTTCCGTTGTAAGAGTCGTTTTCCGGCCAGGAATTCGCTGGCATAGTTAATTTGATTGAAAAATCAGTATTTGTTTATTTGTTTAAAGTTTACAGTTTTTGCAGCAGAAAGCCCACAATTAGAGGTTTAGCAATGGGCTTTATCCCCACTGATTCAAGAAGACTGCTGAATTTTTACATGATCTAGATACAGGAAAATTAAAACTACCAATATTTTTCTCAGTATGTGTGAAGACACCTAGTTATGGGAATAATATTGATGTCAACTCAAGATCCTCTAAATTTAGCTAAGTTAAGGAATTTTTAAAGATGTCTATCGACCAACTTCAGCCGGTGAGTCAGCAACACGCTATTGTCTATCTACCTTATATCCAACAAAGCAAACGGAATTTTTTGCCCTATGCCATTAGTCTTTATCAAAAAGGTTTTGTGGAGGGGCATCGCAAAATAGAAGGCAGTGATAATATTCCTTTTACAGCTACCTGGAATGTTGCTACCCTACCCTCAGACCTCACCCGCTGTCGCATCCAGTTTGATGGCAATGCTGAATTAAGCTATGAAGTAATGATGGCCAGTTTTGATTTTATTAATTTCTTAATTGAACTCATGGAAAACCACAAGCGCCAAAAAATTACTGATTTTTCTACAGGTTTTTACCGCAAACTACTGCGTATAGAAGATTGAATCAGGAGGCAGGTGGGGAGATGGGGAGATGGGGAGAAAATTCTTTACCTGTTACCAGTCCCCAGTTCCCAATCCCTACTCCCCAGTCCCCAAATAAGCGATTTCTGCTGCTTCAGCTAAAATTAGAAAACACCTAGCTGGGTTCAACAGACTTTTGAAATTAGGAGTGCATGGCGTGCCAACATCTGTTAAATATTTGCTGATTGGATCAGTAGAAACTTACAGTGGTAAATCCGCAACTGTTCTAGGTTTGTCTCATCAGCTAAAGCAAAAAGGACTGGATATAGCCTACGGCAAACCACTAGGTACTTGTTTACATACCGCCGATGGAACCGTAGTTGAAGAAGATGTCCATTTCATTACTAATAGCCTGAAACTGCCAGAAAACCGTGTTGCACCGACTTTATTAGCTTTAGATGAGGTTAGTGTCCAAAAACGGTTACTTGGTGAAGACAAAACTAATTATCAGCAGTTACTAAGACAGCATTATTTACAAATACCACGAGGTGATTTGATGCTGTTAGAGAGTCCTGGTGATTTACGAGAAGGTAATTTGTTTGGCTTGTCTTTGCTGCAAGTTGCTGAAGTATTAGATGGAGATGTGCTATTAGTACATCGTTATAAATCGCTCCTTTCTGTGGATGCGCTGTTGTTTGCCAAGCAACAGATAGGCGAGCGATTAGTTGGTGTTGTGATCAATGAAGTTCCCGCCGAACAATTAGAAACTGCTAACAATCTCTTACGTCCATTTTTGGAACAGCAGGGGATTCCTGTACTGGCAATGTTGCCTAAAAGCGACTTGCTCCGTAGCGTCAGCGTGGGAGAACTGGTAAAACAGTTAAAGGCTGAAGTTCTCTGTCGCAGCGATCGCCTAGATTTATTGGTAGAAAGTCTGGCAATTGGGGCGATGAATGTCAATGCGGCTGTTAAATATTTCCGCAAACGCCGAAATAAAGCAGTAGTCACAGGAGGCGATCGCGTGGAAATTCAGCAAGCAGCTTTAGAAACTTCTACTCAATGCCTAATCCTCACCGGACAATTACCACCTCCCGCCTTTATCCTTAATCGTGCGGAAGAATTAGAAATCCCGATTTTGTCTGTTGACCTAGATACCTTAACCACAGTAGAAATTGTTGACCGTACTTTTGGTCAAGTTCGTGTCCACGAACCTCTAAAAGTAGAGTGTATTAGCCAATTAATGTCCGAACATTTTGACATTAACCGTTTGTTGTCTCAACTAGGATTAAACCCAGCTGCGGCTTTATCTTAGTCTGACTATTTACAGTTTTCTACCCAAATTACTAGTTAATCACTAGCGTAAATCCTACCTTTGAGTTATTGATGAGCAACTAAATCACTGTCATTTTTTTGGTAAATACTGATCATTTACCTAATTATTGACCGCTCAAATCTTTGTTACTTAACAAAACAATAAAGAAAACATAGAAATCTGTAACTCTAGTTGGCTTCTTAGCTACACGCTGTTTGATAGAATATCTGGGTTGTTTAATCTGATCACCTCCATCTTTGAGCCAGTCAACAGACCTTATTAACCTTGATACATTAGCGCAAGAACTGGCGACAATCCAGCAAACAGGTTCTAAACGAATTGCCTTGTTGGGTTCTCGTCATGTGCCAATTACTCATCAAAATTTGATTGAAATGATGACTTATGCCCTAGTTTTATCGGGCAATCGTGTCATCACTTCTGGTGCTACAGGTACTAATTCAGCTGCCATCCGGGGAGCAACACGGGCTGACCCGAATTTATTGACGGTAATCCTACCGCAAAGCTTGGAACGTCAGCCATCTGAATCACGCCAGCAACTAGAGCAGGTCATGCATCTAGTCGAAAATCCTAGTCATGATAATCTGTCTTTAGCCGAGGCTAGTTATTTGTGCAACAAGGAGATTGTCTCCCGTTGTCAACAACTGATCTGCTTTGCTTTTCATGACAGTCGCACCTTGCTACAAACTTGTGGAGACGCAGAAGAACAAAGAAAAGTGGTGACACTGTTCTACTTTGACTAAAGTGAAACTTAGTCTTCACAAAGCTAATGATAGAGATGGGTAATTACCAATGGGTACTGGGTAATGATTTGTCTAAATTACTCAGTATTCCTTCACAATCATGCACAAAAAAACTAATACCAATACTTATTAGCTTAATGTCCCTATTGCAACTGCCCATCCCAGCTATTTTTTTGTACTCTATCGCTGCTGCCGCAGTTCTAATTTATGTACCGTATTTATTAGTAGCTTACGGCCGTGTGTTGGTGGGGTATGATTTATCCGCGCCTCGTGCCATGTTCGATAAATTGCCACCTTATGCCCAAAGAGCTACCTGGGCGCATCAAAACTCTTTTGAAACGTTCATGACTTTTGCCCCCGCAGCACTAATGGCTTACATAACAGGTGTAAATTCTCCGACGGCAGCAGTGGCAGCGATCGCCTTTATCCTTGCTCGCTTGCTATACTCTATTTTTTATATTGCGAATATACCCATTTTGCGATCGCTCATGTTTGGCATTGGGTCTTTTAGTTCTGCCACTCTCTTCTACCTGAGTATCATCCAGGTTAGAGGATAGGTGACTGGTGACTGGTGACTGGTGACTGGTGAGAATCAAGTCAAAAGTCAAAAACTCTGTTCCCTGTTCCCTTTTTACCAATTACCGATTACCGATTACCGATTACCAAATTAAACATATCACATCTAAAATTTTCTATGGCTTCTACTTTTTCTTTTGATATTGTCAGCGACTTTGACCGCCAAGAATTGGTCAATGCTATTGATCAAGTGGTGCGAGACGTTAAAAGCCGTTACGATCTCAAAGATACCCAAACTACTGTCGAGTTAGGCGAAAACAGCATTACTGTTAACACGGACAGCGATATGACTTTAGAGGCTGTACACGGCATACTGCGCGAAAAAGCCGCTAAACGGAACCTCTCCCAAAAAATCTTTGAGTTTGGCAAAGTTGAATCTGCCAGTGGGAACCGAGTGCGTCAAGAAATTACCCTCAAAAAAGGCATCAGTCAAGAAATTGCCAAGCAAATCTCTAAATTAATTCGCGACGAATTCAAAAAAGTGCAAGCCTCAATTCAAGGTGATGCTGTGCGGGTGACAGCTAAAGCTAAAGATGACTTACAAACTGTGATCCTGCGACTCAAGCAAGAAGACTATCCTGTGGCTTTGCAATTTACAAATTATCGTTAGGGACTGGGGACTGGGGACTGGGCAGACTCAAGTCAAAAGTCAAAAGTCAAAAGTCAAAAGTCAAAATTAAATAACTCTTTTCTCCTCCTGCCTCCTGCCTCCCCTGCCTCCTGCTCCCTGCTCCCTTCCTCTAACTGCGTCCTGCACCGATACTGTTTTTAAACGCTGGACGTTGAGAAATTTGCTGAATATAGTTCGATACGGCTGGGTAGGCGCTTAAATCCAGCTTCAGCATGATGGGAATATAAGCGAGTATAGATCCCACCGCAACATCAGCCACGGTAAATTCATTACCCAGTAAGAAGGGTTGCTGCTCAAAAATTTCATTGAGTGGAGTCAATAAGTGCGGCATTTCCTTTTCCCGATTGGCTT
Source organism: Anabaena sp. UHCC 0451 (assembly GCF_034931405.1). NCBI lineage: Bacteria > Bacillati > Cyanobacteriota > Cyanophyceae > Nostocales > Nostocaceae > Anabaena > Anabaena sp. UHCC 0451. The sequence continues at coordinate 137,505 of NZ_JAYGHA010000008.1, forward strand.
CCACAAAAATTCCTGTAGCCAAGGTGGAATTAGCAAATAATACCCACTGGGAAAATATGGCGCGTTCCTTTAGAGAAAGTGGAGTTTTAGCATATTTTTCGGCAAGATAGAGCAGTATTGCCCCAGATTCCCACAGTTGAAAGTCACCATCAACAATTGCGGGAACTTTTCCCGTTGGGTTAATTGCTAGGTACTCAGGCTGTTTGTGTTCACCTGCTTTCATATCCAAGAGGATGAATTCGTAAGGAATTTGCAGTTCCTCTAAATACCACTTGATAATTGATGCACGGCTAAAAGCGCCACCGTAAAGTTTCAACATAATTACCTATTAAAGAACTTTGTGTGTATGAGAATGTTGTTTAACATTGTCTTCTTTGCTGACAACTCTGGCAGCATTTAAGACCCGCTTGCGTTCTGTAGAATAATTAAAATCTGTTTTGGTTGCACCTGCGGGGATTAGGGATTGGGCTGATTGACGACGTTTGTAGGTGCGTGCAGCTGAAAATGCCCTCAACTCAAATTCATCTCCAAACTGTGCTGACTCTGGAAATCCTGGAGGTAACAACAGGTTATCACCTGCCAATAAAGATCCCAGAGTTGTTGCATAGGCGAGCTTATATGACGTAGGAATGCCTTTTAATATCGCTTCTAATGCTGCTGAAGGAATAGGCTCAATAACTTCGATTTGATGAACTTCTCCATCTTCTTTGTAGAAGCAGGTTGCCAAGCCAATCACAATGTAATCATCGGCTGTAAGGTCTAAAGCATCTGGATAAGAAATTGCTGTTGTCATCGGAAATTTACTCAAAGTTTGAATTTAGGGATTGGGGATTGGAGATTGGGGATTGGGGCAGGGGATTGGGAAACATTAATCCACTTTTGCTTCTTAGCTTATTCCGTTATTAACCCTGTTACCTAGCTTGTTGGCATTCTACCAACTTGTCACTGTGACTAATTGACTATTTTTAGAGATTAATGGAAATTCTGTCTGGAATTGCCATTGGTAGTGATGTATATATTTGTAGGTTTACGGCTTAATTATTTAAGTAGTTTAAATTTATTCACTTAAGCCTCGATTCCTGAAATAGTGAAACAGTAAACAAAGACCCACTAGTACCGCAGGGCGGAAGTCAAAAGTCAAAAGTCAAAAGTCAAAAGTAATATAGAATCAGCTTTTGAACGATTGAGAATAGTCCATTAACTTACGCCGCAGTGTACTAGGCAATAAACGATCATTTGATTTTAAAGAGCAAATAGCTCAGGTGGCAATATATGGATCATTACTCCTTTTTTAGTTCTGGTAGCCAGCAAAATCAACTATATAAAGACGATAACAAAATTACCACGTATACAAGAATTGAGATTCAGGGTAGTAACCAATCTTCTTTAGAGGACAAGTACCTACGATCCTATGCTCTTAAGTTAGCACATCAAGGAGATTACACTGAGGCGATCGCTTTATTAAACCAACTTATTGATAATAATCCGCAAAATGCAGCCGATTATAACAACCGGGGGCTAATTTATTTTCAAAGTGGTGAATACCAAAAAGCTCTTGGTGATTACAATACAGCGATGCAGCTAAATCCTAAGTTAGCTAGTGTTTATAATAACCGAGCTAATTACTATGCTGCTTGTGGAGAATTGTCGGCCGCCCTAATGGATTATGATCAGGCATTGGATTTAAATCCGCGTTATGTTCGTGCTTGGATTAACCGAGGTATTACGTTACGCGATTTGGGACAATATCAGGAAGCTATTGATAATTTTGAAACTGCAATGCTGTTTGGTCAGTTACAAGCTAACATCTGGGCTGAACGTGGTAGAACTTATCATCTTTGGGGTGACTGGAATTGTGCGATCGCAGATTATTATCGCGCTCTTGCATATATAAACTCTCTGGATAAAAGTGAGAATATTTGTAATTATCGACTACGACTGCAATTAGAAAATTGGTTAGATGAGTTACTGTTTCCCCAAAAAACAGATTGGTAGATTTTTAACAATAAATTCAAAATCTCAAAGTTCAAAAAACTTGATTTTTCAAATTTGATTTTTTTGGTAGTGTCCCTGTATCGTTGATTTGCTAATAGATGATAACTATAAAGACTCTTCAATAGTTAGGTATTAACTATTAGCCATTAATATCAGCAGAAATTGATATCCAGTTTATATATAGCTAGAATCACAAATCATTTTAATTAGTCTCAGGGTGTGGAGTCTGATTGTTCCGCATTTTTAGAATCTGGATTAGTTAACACTACCTGCCGCTGATTGGGAGCAAAACGGTAAGATTGTTCTTGCCTAATACTATTCGATTGACTGGGATCAAAGTTACGGCTAAATTCCACTTTCAAAGTATTAACACGTCCTTCCATCAATTTGACTTCTGTGCGAATTTCTCGCAACTTATCTTGCTGTAGCCAGTGATAAGGTAAAAGCTGAGTTAGGGCTGATATTGCTGCTGTCATAATAACCAAGTTAGCGGTTATTTTAGCAGAAGTTTCCAGTGCCATGATTTGGTAAGAACGTTGGCGTAGATGTTTTTTAGGTCGAGGTACGGATCGACGTTGTTTTACTGGTTGTAGCGGTGGAGTAGATGGTTGAAAGGCGTTCATAATTATAAAATTAGCCTCGCTGATTGAAGGGAAGCACCGTTAAAAGCAAACTGGCGCTAATTGCGATTTGATTTAGCTGCCATATTACTTCATTTTTTGTAAATTTCTACAAGTATTACATCATTAAAAAAAATACCTGGCATACGCAGGTGAATTTTCTCAAGATACTTTTGGCTTAAAGTCCATAATATTCTAGAGATTTTACCTTGTATGACCAGGTTGAGTTAGTCTTCTGGAAGTTTCACATCCAGGACTTACTTGTAAAGTTCAGTAGCTAAACGCCAAGCGAGAATACCTGGAATTAGAGCCACAGCTAGAGCAATGTACACTTGAGTATCTGATATAGACATGGTGGAAACCCTCTTAACTTCAAACTAGATGATTAACACTTCGTTTACTACTTTTCCCTGTTTTGCCAAGATTGGGGAATATCTTGTTACAAGACGCAACAAAAACATAAGTTGGGGATTGGGGATTAGGAAAGAATTTTCTCCTCTGCTCCCCTATTCCCTATTCCCTATTCCCTATTCCCTATTCCCTATTCCCTATTATGACTTTATACCTGGGTATTGATTTTGGTACATCTGGCGCACGGGCGGTAGTGATTGATGATGAAGCGAGGATTGCCTTCCAAATGCGTCATCCTTGGGCAAATGTTGCTGATTGGGTAATTTGCTGGAAGAAGGCTTTATGGAGTCTTCTAGAAGGAATTCCAGGGGAATTGCGGCGAGAAATTGGGGCGATCGCTATCAATGGTACTTCCTCGACAATCTTGCTTACCGATGCTGCTGGCCAGCCTGTAGATGCACCCCTATTGTACAACGATTCACGGGGATCAATGATGCTCAAGGATTTGAGCAGTATTGCACCACCAAACCACACCGTGTTGAGTGCTACGTCTAGTCTAGCGAAATTGCTATGGATGCAGCAATTACCTACATTTAGTCAAGCCAGATATTTGCTACATCAAGCTGATTGGTTAGCGTTTCTTTTGCATGGGAAATTAGGCATTAGTGACTACCACAATGCTTTGAAATTAGGTTATGACGTGGAAAAATTGCAATATCCAGAATGGCTAGAAAAACTACAAATTCCCATACATCTACCCCAAGTTTTAGCACCAGGTACATCAATTAGCGAATTAACTCCAGAAATTGCAGTTAAAATTGGTTTTAGACCTGATTGCTTGGTGTGTGCAGGAACAACAGACAGTATTGCGGCTTTTTTGGCTAGTGGCGTAAAATTACCAGGGGAAGCTGTAACTTCTTTAGGTTCAACCTTGGTACTTAAACTTTTGAGTCGTACCCGTATAGAAGATGCCCAATATGGAATTTATAGCCATCGCTTAGGTGATTTGTGGTTAACTGGAGGAGCTTCTAATACAGGAGGTGCAGTATTAAAAAAATTTTTTACTGATGAGGAATTAGTTAGTTTGAGTCAGGAAATTGATATATCAAAGATGAGTAAATTAGATTATTATCCATTATTAAAAGCAGGTGATCGCTTTCCTATTAATGATCCCCACCTACTCCCCAGACTAGAACCCCGGCCAGATAACCCCAAAGACTTTTTACATGGCTTATTAGAAAGCATGGCGTGGATAGAGGCAAGAGGGTATGAATTATTACAACAACTTGGTGCAGATCAATTAACCCACGTCCATACTGCTGGTGGTGGTGCGTCCAATTCCACTTGGATGGCTATTAGAGGCAGATATTTAAAAGTACCTGTATTTTCCTCTATCAACACCGAAGCTGCTTATGGAACAGCACTTTTAGCCATGGGTGTATTGGGGAGATGAAGTACAACTTACGACTTATTTTTATACGTCTGGGATTAATAGCAATTTTGGTATTTCTTTACTATGAAACTGCACAATTTTCTCGTCTTCTAGCTTCTACTCCACAAAATGTTACACCAGTTTGGCCACCTGATGGTTTTGCCACTGCTGCTATTTTAATTTTTGGCTCTTGGATTTGGCCAGGGGTGTTAATTGGTTCTTTTTTAGCAAATATTTGGGCGTTTATTGATACAAATAACACGATTACTCTAATCCTCTCAATTTTACAGGTTTTAGCTATTGCTGGCGGCACAACTTTAGGTACTCTTTTAGGGAGTTTTTTACTTCGCAAATCAATCAGCAATATTTATCCGTTTAAACGACTTGGTGATGTAGTTAAATTTTTAGCTTTCACTGGTATGATCGGACCAGTTGTAAATGCCACAGTGGGAGTAACAGCTTTAACATTAGGTGGAAAAATATCCAGCAGTATATACATACAAACTTGGTTAACTTGGTGGATATCTAATGTAGCTGGAATTTTTATTTTTACGCCAGCATTGTTAACGTGGGGAGAATTTATTAAAGATAATTTACTAAGGCGTAAAAATCGGCTAAAATTTCGCTATCAAACCATAAATATTTGGCAATTAGCTGAATCTTTATTATTAATAGGAATAGTAATTTGGATAAGTGAAAATGCTTTTTGGGGTCAATATTCCCTAGAGTATATGCTAATGCCTTGTTTAGTTTGGGTAGCTTTCCGGTTTGGAAAAATAGGTGCTACTAACTTAATTGTTGTTGTGGCTTTGATTGCAGTTTTAGGTACAGTTAGACAATTAGGAACATTTGCTAGTGATAACTTAAATGAGTCTTTAATATTATTACAATGTTTTATCGGAGTAATTGTATTAACTACACTTGTCTTAATTGCTGTTTTAGCAGAAAAAAAACAAGCAATATTAATTTTACAAAAATCACAACAAGAATTAATAAATAAATCTTCAGAACTGCAACAAACAGCAGCAATTTTAGAGCAACAATTTGAGCGAGCTTTACTTCTGAAAAAAATTACTGAAAAAATTCGTCAAAACTTAGATACACAGGAAATATTTTCTATAACAGTTAACGAAGTTGGACAAGCATTAAAAGTTAATAAATGCTTAATTTATACCTATAGTTCTACACCAAATCCTGTACTTGTTCCGAGAGCAGAGTATTTACAAAATAATTATAAATCAATTGCTAAATTAAATATCAACCTTAATCATAATCCTTATGTAAAAAAAATATTTACTAATGATCAAGCCGTTGCTTATGTGATGAATGATAATGATACTATTCCCATCACATTTACTCAAGATCAAGGCATTCCCTTAAAATCAATGCTCAGTGTACGTACATCTTATAATAGTGAAGTCAATGGACTGATTAGCATACATCAATATGATGGTTTTCGTGAATGGAATCATCATGAGATTGAGTTTTTAGAAGCCGTTGCAAATCAAGTAGGTATTGCCTTAGCTCATGCTCATTTATTGGAACAAGAAAAACAGCAAAGGGAACAGCTAACTCGGCAAAATTTAGAATTATTAGAAGCCAAACAAGCTGCTATAAATGCTAATCTTGCTAAAAGTGAATTTTTCACAAATATGAGTCATGAACTGCGGACACCACTCAATGGTATTTTAGGTATTGCTCAAGTTTTTCAGCATTTACCAAAATTGACAAATCAGGAAAAAGAGGATATCGCAATTATTGAAAAATCTGGTTTACACCTACTGACTTTAATCAATGATATTCTGGACATTTCTAAAATTGAATCTGGGAAAATGGAACTAGAACTCAAACATTTTAATTTTCCAGATTTTCTGAAAAAAGTAGTAGAGATTTGTGAAAATTATTCAGCGGAGAAAAATATTGCTTTTAATTATCAATTTAGTTCTGATATCCCGGCAATTGTCAAAGCTGATGAAAAAAGATTACGGCAAATTTTGCTAAATTTATTAGGTAATGCCTTTAAATTTACAATTATAGGAGAGGTAAGATTTTCCGTCAATGTTATTACCCAAAAAATACAAGGTAATTCATTATTTTTGAATACAATTAAATTTAAAGTCACAGATACAGGTGTGGGTATTCCGGTTGATAAATTGGCAAGTATATTTTTAGCTTTTGAACAAATAGGAGAAACCAGATTAAAATCGCAAGGAACAGGATTAGGTTTAGCAATTAGTCAAAAAATAACCCAGATGATGGGTAGTAATATTGAAGTAGTCAGTGAATTAGGTAAAGGTAGTGTTTTCAGTTTTGAGCTAGATTTAGATACAGTTTTAAACTATACAGAAAATAAGACAATTGAATTAGATAGTAATCTATCTGAAACAATACCTTTAAGTATTCTTGTAGCTGAAGATAATATAATTAATCAAAAAATTGCTAATAAATTATTTCAAAAGATGGGATATAAAATAGATATTGCCATTAATGGTTGTGAAGTATTGACTTGTTTACAACAGAAATTTTATGATGTTATTTTTATGGATATACAAATGCCAGAATTAGATGGCATAGAAGCAACTAAAGAAATTTATCAACTATGGGGTGAAAGTCGTCCTTATATTATAGCCATGACTGCTAATGCCATGACAGGAGATAGAGAAAATTGTTTAGCTGCGGGTATGGATGATTATATTTCTAAACCTGTAAAAGTAGAAGCTATTTTTCAAGCAATTCAACTTATGCAGGAAAGACGATATTTATAATCATCCTACCCAAGATCCCGTTATTAGCAACTACAGTTATTTGGTGTTATGCAAAAAAAAGTGAAGGTTAAACCAAATTCTAAACAACAGAAAATTATAGAAGAAGCAGATGGTAGTTTAACAGTACACTTAAAATCACCACCAGTTGATGGTAAAGCTAATGAAGAGTTAATTAAAATATTGGCAAAAAAGTTTAATGTCAGCAAGTCTGATATCAGAATTAAATCCGGTTTATCATCTCGACAAAAACTGATGGAAATTGATGATGTTTAGTAATTTCTAATGGATAATCTAGTCATCTAAAAATTAAGTGACTTTTAGCTTATGTTTACCACTAACTTCTAAAGGTAAAAAAATCGTTAATACTTCGCCATATTGCTGACTCTGACGCACAATCAACTTACCACCAATTGCTTGAAACAGATGCTTAGTTGCAGCAATATTTAAACTAATAGTTCCTGTTTCCGGTTGAAACATTAATAATTGACCGAGAGATTTACGAATTGGTAGTGTTACTGTTCTGGTTGTATCATGGCAATCTAATTGAGGCGATAATTGTAACTTGAGTTGATCACCAGCGGGAATAACCTGAACTTGAATAGAACTACCAGGAGGTAAACTGCGGGTAAAATTCTCCATTAAACCTGTGAGTACCCGATCTAGCATAGCGGGATTACTAACCACCGTTGGTAGTTGCTGAGGTAAAGCCACATCTAAAGTTAAATTTCGGCGATTTGCTGCTTGTTGCCAACGGGGGATACTTTGCTGCAAAACTTGATCCAAAGACATGGGAGTTAGATGAGTATTAGCAGATTTTGCTGCTGTACAAGTTTCTAATTCTGCGGCTTTAAATAGCAACTCCATCCGATCAATTTGTTCAGTACATTCATGATCAATAACTTCCAAGCGGTTAATAACAATAGTAGGTAAATCCCGTCGCTTGAGTAGCAGACGAGTTAGAGTACGAATAGTAGCTAGTGGGGTACGAACTTCGTGAGCAAAAGCTTGTAGTAATTCCACATCAGAACGGGAAGATGGTTTTGCTGATGAGGAAACATGAAGATGGAGAGGTGGAGAAAGAGGAATAGTATGTGTTAATTTATCCGTTTCTGTCTCTGGTAATTCCTGAAGTAAAAACTGGCTAAATTGAATTATAGTTTGATAGTTTGGTGCGGCTGGAGGATATTTTTGGACTAATGTATCTAAGTTAGCGAATAATTCTGGATTAGTTAAGATTACTCTAGCTCCTAATGCTTGCCAAGCTTGTTGCACTACCTCTGGTTCAAAGGAAAATAAAAATTCTTTTTTACCACTATGGTGTTCTGACAAAACCAGAACTAATCTAAATTTTTCTGTGAACACTAAGCAAAACTGCTCTGCACCCAGAGGATCTGCGGGTAATAGAGGTAAAATAGATTCTTCGGGATTGATTTGATGGTTTGTGTAGGCGTAGTTATTTATTAGGGTAGTGTCGTCCAAAGCAGATATTGCTCCTTTGCTCGCACTTTGCCTCATCGCTGGTGAGACATGAAACGGCATTAAAGCCAAAGGATTAAAAGGTTTGGCGGTAAAAGTAACTGTTTGTAGACTTTGAGTAAGTTTTGGCTGACTAAATAAGGGTGCAGGTGCAGTCAAAACTAAACCTTGGGTAATATTAAATGTTGTTGTTCCTAAATTGTTGAGTAGCAGATGTTCTGTAGCTGCTAGACTGATACGCCATTGCTGCTCTGCTTTGGCAGACGAACACTCAGCCATATTTGATTGGCTTGCAGATAAAATTTCCCTCAAACTTGGCAAGATCCATTCGTACACAGGTTTTCACCCCTTGATTGACGAGCGTCTAACAGCAGCTAAAGTAGACATTGCACTATATATTTATGAGGTTATGGCTTTTTGTGTATTAGTGACAGTGGTAGAACCGAACAATTGAGGCGCAATTTCCCCTGTAATTATAATTTTAAAGGAATTAAGATATTTCAGTTACTAGTACAGCAAGGCGTAAATAAACCAACCATTCTCAACCGCCAAAAAGCTTATGACCTATTACTTTTGACTTTTGACTTTTGACTTCCGCGAAGCGGTACTAGCCACTCTGTCCTCTATACCTTGTTTTCAGTTTCTACTCGTTGGGGATATGCGAAAATAGCAACATATTGTTACAATACTTAACAGCGTTCATCTCACTGGTGGCTTTTTTGATGATGGTTAAAAGTCTTCCCTCTAATTCTCAATCTACTGCGGAGGATAGTCGCGGAAGCGAATTGTCCTTAATTGAAGTATTACCAGAAAGTGGTAGCCCTGTCTTAGTTATCAATGCACCAAGACAATCAGCAAAGCATCAACCAAAGGTATTAGCTGAAGCCGAACCTTTGACACTGGGTTACGATCCTGAAGAAATCAAGACATATTACCAAAGTAGACCATTACAAGTTTTGCGGCGGATTTTGACAGTTTTAAAACCAACCTTGTTATATATTTTTGGGATATGGTGGGATAAGAAGCGGGGAGTAGTTGTCAAAAATGATAGTCGTCGAGCCGTTCAACTAAGAGAATTACTGACGCAATTAGGTCCTGCTTATATCAAAATTGGACAGGCTTTATCTACTAGACCAGATTTAGTTCCGCCAGTATATCTCGAAGAATTAACTAAACTGCAAGATCAATTACCACCATTTCCTAATGAACTAGCTTACCAGTTTATCGAAGAAGAACTAGGAAGCCGTCCAGATGAAATTTACGCAGAAATTTCGACTAATCCGATTGCTGCGGCTTCTTTGGGACAGGTATATAAGGGTAAACTCAAAACTGGGGAAGAGGTTGCGATTAAAGTCCAGCGTCCAGATTTGCGAGAACGAATCACAATTGATTTGTATATTTTGCGATACTTAGCTGGGTTGGTACAAAGAAAGGTAAAACGGGTAAGAAGCGATTTAGTCGGGATTTTAGATGAATTGGGCGATCGCATTTTTGAAGAAATGGATTATATCCATGAAGGTGAAAATGCTGAACGCTTTTTTGAATTATATGGGCATATGGAAGATATATATGTACCAAAAATTTATTGGGAATACACCAACCGTCGTGTGTTAACGATGGAGTGGATTAACGGTATTAAGTTAACTCAAACTCAAGAAATTAAGGAACTAGGAATAGATGCACGTTATTTAATTGAAGTAGGGGTTCAGTGTTCCCTGCGTCAATTATTAGAACATGGATTTTTCCATGCTGATCCCCACCCTGGTAATTTGTTAGCTACATTTGATGGTAAATTAGCTTATCTTGATTTTGGGATGATGAGCGAAATTAAGCCACCGCAACGTTACGGTTTAATTGAAGCGATCGTTCATGTTGTTAATCGTGACTTTGACTTATTAACACAAGATTACGTCAAGTTAGAATTTCTTGCCCCAGAAACAGATTTAACACCTATTGTCCCCGCTTTTGCCAAGGTTTTTGCTAATGCTCAAGGTGCAAGTGTTGCAGAATTAAACATTAAAAGCATCACCGATGATTTATCGGCATTAATGTATGAGTATCCCTTCCGTGTACCTCCTTACTATGCTTTAATCATTCGTTCTTTAGTAACTTTAGAAGGGATTGCTATCTACATAGATCCTAACTTTAAAGTTCTTAGTGAAGCTTATCCTTATGTTTCTAAACGGCTGTTAACTGACCCAGCAGATGAATTAAGAAACTCACTACAAGATTTATTGTTTAAAGATGGTAAATTCCGGTGGAATCGTTTGGAAAACTTGTTAAAAAATGCTCGGAGTAATCAAGAGTATGACTTTAACTTAGTCATGAATCAGAGCGTAGATTTTTTGTCTTCTGCACGGGGTGAATTCATTCGTGATAGGTTAGTAGATGAGTTTATCAATGGCATGGATGCTGTTGGTAAAAATGTATTACATAATTTTACTTATTTACTGCGAGAAAGAGTTGGTTTAACAGCAGTAAATGAAATACCTGGTGCAACCCTTGAACAACAACAAACCTTAGAGCATATTAAAGGAATTTTGGGTATTCTCCGAGAAACTAAAGGTTTTGATCCTGCTAAACTCGTTCCCCAATTAACGCAGATACTAGTTAATCCAAGAGTGCATTATTTAGGTCAACAAGTTGCTAATCGCTTTACACAAAAAGCTGTAGCTAGGTTAGTTCGGCAATTATTAGCAGCAGAATAAGTCTTGGTAATTGGTAATTGGTAATTGGTAATTGGTAAGAAGAAATAAATTCAAAACTTAAAATTAACAACTCTTCCCTATTCCCTATTCCCCATTCCCCATTCCCTTCTTTACGAATTATCTTGTTTTTGACTATTTTGGTCACGCTTGAGACTTTCTTCTAAGGCTTGGATTTGTTCACGACGTGCTTCTAATTCCAAAGTACGACGTGCTAAATCTTGGTTTTGCAAGGTTAAAGATTGTAGCCAATCTTCCATTTTTTCTGTTTCCTGTAGGAGAAAATCTGGCGTAATACCAGTTTTGAGATAAGTTTGAATTAGATAAAGTACCCAACTTGTAGAATCTTCGATCTTTTCTATTTCACCTGTAGCAGAAAGTTCCGCTAATACCAGCACTTTTTCTCCCCAAGTGTTTTCTTTTCCCAGGAGAATAAAAGCTTCTTCTGAAATGATAGACCATGAATATTCAGATTCCTGACGTGCTAACAAGCGTAATTGATATTGGTCTAAAAAATTGTTTTTATGTACTTGGGCGAGATACAGCATAGTAAAGTAATTGGTAATTGGTAATTGGTAATTGATAATTGATAATTGATAATTGGATATCGAGAAATATTCTCAGGACTTACGCAACTGGCACATTGGTAGGGTGCGTCAGATATCAACAATTTATTTATTTGCAGGATTTATGCAGTCTGACGCACCCTACAACAGATTTTTGGTGTGACACTTGTGTAAGTCCTAATTCTTTAATCTGTCACCTATTACCTCTTACCTATTACCATTGATTTTTTATAGAGAAAGCAAGCGTTCACGCAAAATTTCGGCTTGTTTTTCTGCTTCTGCTAAAGCTTCTCTTGTAGTTTTTACCACATCAGCGGGTGCTTTATCTACAAAACTAGCATTACTCAATCTTCCACCTAAAGATTTAACTTCTGCTTCAACTTTATTCAAGCTTTTCTCTAATTTTGCTCGCAGAACCTCAATATCAACTACCCCAGTCAAGGGGATAACAACCTGAATTGTACCAACAACACCGGAAATAGAATTTTCTTTTTCTGGTTTTGGAGTGGGTTCTGGTTTGAGTTCGCTTGGTGCGTCACTGGGTGGGAAGTATTTCGCAAATAATTCTTGTCTTGCTTTCCCATTGAATAAATAGCGAACAATAAACCAACCTGCATAACCCAAACCCACAGTTTCAAAGAAAGTGCCAAAAAATGGCAAACCTAAAGATGTATTACCGACAAAGATAGCGACTCTGAGGAATACTAAGACAATAGTAATTAAACCAATGGTTTTGAAAGTACGCCAATACTTGCTATTAAAAATTGGCTTGCTTTTTGGTTCAGCAATAGTAACACCAGCATCAGAAATAGTTAAGGTTTCTACCTTAGCTAAGTCTTTGATGTAAGACTCTCCAGTTGTGATAATTGATCTTTCTTTTTCGCTTTCACTTTGCAAATTAGCGGTAATTTTTACCCCTGGTTTAACATCAGCTTCGGCGCGTAAATTGCGAATGGTGCGGATAGTGTCAATTAACAAATTAAATTGTTCTTCTAAACCAGAATCAATTAAATTTGTATCTGCTTCAGGATAGCTTTGTAAAGCTAAAATTTGAGGATTTTCGGCTGGTTGTTGGGTGAGAGTTTGCCAAATTTCTTCAGTAATATGGGGCATAAAAGGATGAAGTAACTTTAATACTCCTTCCAATATTTCTGCAAGAATTTGTTGGGCAACTTTACGAGATGTGGGATCTGCGTCTGGCTGTAATCTGGATTTGACTAATTCAATATACCAGTCGCAGAAATCACCCCAAATAAACTCATAAAGTCCTTTAGCTGCTTCTCCCAAACCGTAATTATCAATGTAGTTATTTGTCTGTTTAACTACTTGATGATAACGGCAAAGAATCCATTTATCACTAAGTTCTATGGGTTCAGGTTTACCTAGTTGGGCTGGAGTTTGTCCATCCAAATTCATCATCACAAATCTGGAGGCATTCCATATTTTATTGGCAAAATTACGAGATGCTTCTACAGATATGGATTCATCTTTTTTGCGGTCATATTCTAAGCGAATATCTTGACCAGCACCCGCTACTTCTTTCACTAAAGTATAACGCAGGGCATCAGTTCCATATTTATCAATCAACAATAATGGGTCAATGCCATTATTTGCTGATTTGGACATTTTCTTATTATTTTCATCCCTCACTAAACCGTGAATATAAACAGTTTTGAAAGGCATTTTTCCGGTAAAATGTCCCGCCATCATCGTCATTCTCGCTACCCAGAAAAAGATGATGTCAAAGCCTGTAACTAAGGTGGTGTTGGGGTAATAAGTCTCAAAATCTGGGGTTTTTTCTGGCCAGCCTAAAGTAGAGAAAGGCCATAAACCAGAAGAAAACCAAGTATCTAAAACATCGGGGTCTTGTTCTAACTTGACTTCTTCGCCAAATTGTGCTTTAGCTTTTTCCCAAGCTTCGGCTTCATTGCGGGCGACAAAATGGGGTGTGGAGTCGGTAATTTCTCCCCCGGTTTCACTGACAGCATACCAAGCGGGGATTTGATGACCCCACCATAACTGACGAGAAATACACCAGTCACGCAGATTTACTAACCAGTCACGATAAACCTTCGTCCAGCGTTGGGGAACGAACTCAGGGGAATTTTGGTTGTCTAGGAAATCTAGGGTTTTGTCAGCCAGGGGGCGAATTTTCACGAACCACTGGGTTGAAAGCAGAGGTTCAACAGGGACTTTTCCGCGATCGCTATAAGGTACTGTATGTTTATATTCCTCTATTTTTACCAGTACGCCATCAGCTTCTAAACGGGCAATGACATTTTTTCTAGCAACAAAGCGGTCTTGTCCTTGAAATTCACCGGCATTTTCATTAAGCGTGCCGTTTTTGTTCATTATAGTTATAAACGGCAAATTGTGACGCTTACCCATTTCAAAGTCATTAGGGTCATGGGCAGGAGTCACTTTCACGCAACCTGTACCGAAAGCAGGGTCTACTAATTCATCACCAATAATGGGAATTTCTCGGTTCATAATTGGTAAAGTCAATGTTTTACCAATCAAATCTTTATACCGTTCATCATCAGGGTTAACCGCAACGGCTGTATCACCTAACATTGTTTCTGGTCGAGTTGTCGCCACTTCCACAAAACCAGAACCATCACTGAGGGGATAACGGAAGTGCCAAAGATTACCATTTACTTCTTTGGGTTCAACTTCCAAGTCAGACACCGCCGACTGGGAAGCGGGACACCAGTTAACCAGATAATTACTACGGTAAATTAAGCCTTCTTCATATAGCTGAATAAATGCTTCTAAAACTGCTTTTGATAAACCTTCATCTAAGGTGAAGCGTTCCCGCGACCAGTCCACGGATACACCCAAACGGCGTAATTGATTAACAATTGTACCGCCAGATTCATTTTTCCATTGCCAAGCGCGTTCTAGAAATTTTTCTCGACCGACATCATCGCGGTTTGTTCCTTCAGCCTTGAGTTGCTTTTCGAGAATGGTTTGTACTGCTATGCTGGCGTGGTCTGTTCCTGGAACCCATAGGGTATTACGTCCTTTCATCCGATGGTAACGGACGAGGGTATCAATCAACGCGCTTTCAAAGGCATGACCTATATGTAAACTGCCGGTGACGTTTGGGGGAGGGATGACGATGCAGTAGGGTTCACCTTTGTGGTTGGGGTCTGCTTTGTAGACTTGGTTTTCTTCCCAGAATTTTTGCCATTTGGCTTCTGTGGAGAAGGCTTCGTAGAGACTGGGGAGATTGGGAATAGTTGCGGTCATGCTGGGAATAATCAGTTTTTAGGACTCTGATCAATTTTGCCACAAGGTTGGAGGGGGTTTGTGAATATGTTTCTAGATTTTCAACTCAACCGATAATAATTCTATACAGTGATTTTCAGGTAGCGTAAAACCAATTGACACAATCAGCAGTAATTCAAAAATTAGATTATGATTGTAAAATAGAAAGATTAGAGACAAGTAAACTATGAATACTATAGAAGAGATAATCATTAAAGTTCCATCCAATATTGCCGAAGCTTATCGCCGCAGCACAAAAGAAGAACAGGAACAAATTCAGTTAAAGTTAGCATTAATTATGGAGTCAAATTTATTCAATAATAGAAAATCTGTAGATTTGGCATCTCGCGGAATGAATGAAGAACAAGCCGCCAATTTAAGAGGTAGATTACAATGTTTTGCGGAAGATTGGGATCAACCGGAAATGGACGTTTACGATGCTCTATAGTCGTAGACAAGTGGTGCTGGTTTTGTTTCCAGACTCAAACTTAAAAACCGCTAAACGTCGTCCTGCTTTAGTAGTTCAATCTAACAATAAAGGAATATCAGAGTCAAAACTACCTTATTCTATTTTAGCTGAAAGCGATCGCACTCCCAAAATCACACTATAAGCGATACCTTCGGTCAGCTTTGCGATCACACAAGAACTGATTTGTCAGTTTGTGCATTTTCTCAAAGCTGGGTTAAGAAACAAACCCTGCCTATAAAAACGACAATTAATGTTTAAAAGATTGTGTTTTCTTATTTAAACTAAAATGCCCAAAAGATAAATATTATTCGCTTTCCTTATTTTCACCTTCCTCAATTTCAACTTCTTCTAAAGACTGTCCATGACTACTTAGCAAATCCCAAATATCACGATAAAAGAAATTATCAATAGTTTGAATATGCTGAGAGAGTAATCCATCTGTAATCATATTCGGGCGAATATCACAGTAATATACACCGTCAAGTGGATTTAGTTTAATGGTGTAAGCTTTAAAGTGTCCTGGCAAAAATGTTGCATTAATACCATAGCGATTTTGGTGCTTGGTCTTCTTTCTTTGTACATCATTTAAAAAAATTGCAATGTGAGGTAAAGCCGTGCTAGTTAGCTTATTATATAAAAACTTATCTACAAAAATTTTATCAATACGGTCTTTACTCGAAGTTTTAACCGAACCAATAATCTTGAGTTCATTGTCTTCACTAATCAACAAGTCATGCTGATAGGTCGTATTAAACAAAATTACTCCGTTATCATCTTTAATTGGAACTTGCACTGTTCCAGAAACACAATCTACATTTAAAGATGCAATTAAAAGACGAATGAGACGTTCAAAAAGATCCCCATTTACTTTACGGGCTTGGTTAGACTTTCCTGAAGGTAATGCGTCGAGGGTAGCACCAATAGCTTGCTGAAGTGTATAGATTGTACAGATCAAAACCTGCCTTGATGATTCCTCTGGTAACTGTCTATCTCTTAACTGATCAAGAGTTTGTAGAAACTGACTATAAGAAATCTCAAATATTTCAGCATCATACATTAAGTTAGTATTGATTGGGCGAGTTATATTGTAATGACCATCATTTGTATATTGATAAAATTGGTAATAATTTTCATTTTGTGAAACTATTCTAGCTTGTAAGCCATTCGCTATAAATTCTAGATAGTTTCTGCAAAAGGAAATGTAGTTTTGGATAGTCTGAAAATTTTCTTTGTCCACTGCATGATTTACTAAATCTTCTAACCTCATCGAATAGACTCCCTGCGTTCTGAATTTTTGCGATCAAAGGCGATCCATTCTTCCTTTGTCATGCGGCGGACATTTTTTAATCGATTAATTGCCCAAGAATTATAATCAATATTTAGATCACATCCCATCCAACGACGGTTAAGTTGTTCTGCAACTACAAGAGTTGTCCCTGATCCTGAAAATGGATCAATAATCAAATCTCCTTCCTGAGATGATGCAAGAACAAATTTTCTTAATAATTCTTCTGGCTTTTGAGTTGGATGAGGTGTTGTCTCACCCATTCCGTTACAAGTAGTAGGAATTTCTATTACATCTTTAGGCTTTGCACCTTTTGGGTTAGGTGTCCAGTTATTATTTTTTTTAGTTTTACCTTTTCCATAAGCACTTGTTTCTGCTTGCGGATGGGAAGGATACTTTAATGTATGTGCGCCATAAGGAATTCGCACATCGTCAATATTAATTTTCGCTTGATCTGATTTACGAAAATGAATAATACTTTCATGGGAACGTCCCCAATCACTACCTAAGTTAGCCTTGTTCTTATAGTGCCAAATTAACCAACGACAATTTTTGAAATATTTTGATGATGGATATTTCAAATCAGCTAATATTTCTGAAAAACCACAAACGTAAAGAGATCCAGTTGACTTAAGAATACGCGAAGCTTGACGAATCCATTGAATTGACCACTCGATATATTTTTCTTGGTTTTCAAAATTATCCCATTCAGCTTTTTTAATATTATAAGGTGGATCTGCAAAAACTAGATCCACGCTTTCTGATTCAATTGATGCCAGCCAATCTAGTGAATTACCTTGATAAATTTTCCCATTATGATGTGTATATTGTAATTGAAAACCTTGTTTTAAAGGTTGTACATCTTTTTCAATGTTCTGTGATTCTAAGACTCCAAAATCTAGAGAGTGTTGTATTACTTTTAATGTACTATTATGACTACCCACTCCTATCTATCCTCACTACTTTTAACTTTAACAAACGACTATAAAACTCAGTCTATAAGCATCAAACAAAAATCAGCAGTTTGGGAAATCTCCTCAAACTGCCAAAAAGTATTCTACCCTAAACTTCCTCATTCCCCAATCTTTGCAACAACTCCTCACGCGATAAATTACCCAAAGAAAGAAGTAACTGAGTGCGTTCAGAAATAGGAATATTAGCAATCTTTTCCACCAAACCAGATAACTCAGCATCTAAACTACCAAAACGTCCTTCCAGAAGAGAAGTTATCAAATAAAGTTGTCCTTCTTGCTTCCAATCTTCTATTTGTTGCAAATAAGCCGGTGATAAGTTCATAATTACTTCCTCTTCTTCCCTACTTAAATTATCTCTCAATTCTAAATTCTTGCGCCAGTCCGCTAAAATTTCTAACAAATTCTCTCGAAAAGGGTTATTTTAAGGTAACTCAGTTAACTCCTCTACCGCTCTTTTTTGTGTTCCTCCTTTCCCCAAAACTCTCAACCATAACGTATCCTCATTTTCTGGTAATTGATGAATCACAACTATTGCTGTCTTCAGGATATTCGGCAGAAAATAAACACCTTGAACCCAATCTTCTGTAATTTCAACTGCACCTAATCCTGCAATCATCCGATCTGAGAAAGTTGGTGTTAAAATCCATAAAATCGGTAAATCTGATTCAGCAATATTTCTGTTTTCGCGTTTTGCTTTCCTAACTACATCACCATAAACGGCATATAATTTGAGTAAACAACTGCGAATTTCTATTTCTGATGGTGGGTTGCGAAAAGGCTCAAATAAACATTGAGTTTTCGCCATCTTCCCTAATAAACCCAAAGGTAGATTTTCCTGAGTTTGAGAAGGAAATGGTTCAAACCAAACATCAATTTCTTGAACTTCGCTTTTAACTTTTTCGCTTTTTTTAATTGTTCCTAGAGGTGTTAATAATTCCTCTAAATATTCTTTAGCAAATTGGTCATGAGATTGGCGAGTCATTATATGTTAGTCAAATTTTTTATTGAATTGTTGTTTAACCTGTTCATAAATTTCCAGAGTTATTAAAGATATACTATTCTCTTGAGCATAGGTTTCAATCTTTTTGCGAGCAAAAGGACGGACAAAGAAAGGAATGTCTTTGAGTTTAGCTTCAGCTTCAGCAGTCCATTGAATTTGTTCACTCATAGATTTTTAGAGGTTTAATTTCAATATAAAGATTTGGATTGATGTACTAGGTTTTAGATCCCCGACTTCTCGAAGAAGTCGGGGATCTGGTTGCCGAATATTTAAGCTTGCGCTACAGGTTCCTTAGCCAAAAACTTCTCCAACTCAGTCAAAGCATCAGCATCAACCTTAGTCTGCATTGGACAGAATTTAGGTCCACACATTGAACAGAACTCAGCAGTTTTATAAATATCCGCTGGTAAAGTTTCATCGTGATATTCCTTAGCCCTATCTGGATCTAAAGATAACTCAAATTGACGATTCCAGTCGAAATTATACCGAGCTTTCGAGAGTTCATCATCTCTATCCCTAGCACCAGGCCGATGTCTAGCAATATCCGCAGCATGAGCAGCTATTTTATAAGCAATTAAGCCATTACGCACGTCTTCAGCGTTAGGTAAACCTAAATGTTCTTTAGGTGTCACATAACATAACATTGCTGTTCCATACCAACCCGCCATAGCTGCGCCAATAGCTGAAGTAATATGGTCATAACCAGGAGCAATATCAGTCACCAAAGGACCGAGAACATAGAAAGGTGCTTCTGAACACTCCTCCATTTGTTTGCGGACATTAAACTCAATTTGATCCATTGGAACGTGGCCAGGACCTTCCACCATTACCTGTACATCATGTTCCCAAGCTCTGCGGGTGAGTTGTCCGAGGGTTTTCAATTCCGCTAACTGCGCTGCATCTGTCGCATCATGGGTACATCCAGGGCGCAGGGAGTCGCCTAAACTGAAGGAAACATCATATTTCTTGAAAATCTCAATGATGTCATTGAAATGGGTGTATAGGGGGTTTTGTTTGCGGTGTAATAACATCCACTTAGCCAAAATACCGCCACCACGGGAAACAATACCTGTGAGACGGGTTTTAACTAAAGGTAAATGTTCTATCAACAAACCCGCGTGGATGGTTTGATAGTCTACCCCTTGTTGAGCGTGTTTTTCGATGATGTGGAGAAAGTCGTCAGCAGTGAAGTTTTCCATTCTGCCGTGAACGCTTTCTAAAGCTTGGTAAACTGGAACAGTACCGATAGGAACAGGTGAAGCCTTGATGATAGCGGTACGAATTTCGTCTAAATTACCGCCACCTGTGGACAAGTCCATGACGGTATCAGCACCATATTTAATGGATAATCTTAATTTTTCCAATTCTTCTTGAACATCGGAAGAATTAGGAGATGCACCAAGATTAGCGTTGACTTTACATTTAGAGGCGATACCAATAGCCATCGGCTCTAAATTAGTGTGATTAATATTAGCAGGGATAATCATCCTTCCCCGTGCTACTTCTTCCCGGATGAGTTCAGCAGGTAGGTTTTCCACCTTCGCAACGTGGTGCATTTCTTCCGTAATTACACCCTGACGAGCGTAGTGCATTTGGGTGACATTACCCTGTCCACTGCGCTTGGCTATCCATTCAGTTCGCATATTACAATCCTCAATATACAGCTTCCCTACGCTGGTATTATCCAGTCTCAGGTGTTAAGGGTTTGATCTCAGCTTGGCTTTCACAAGCACCCCTAGCATCTTTCAGATTTTAGCATTTTGTTTAGAAGCGGGGGGGGATATTGTAAAAATGGGATTTATTTTATGTTTTGAGTGCATGGGGGTGATGTTAAAGTTTTGGGTTTTACTAAAAACGAACCGCAGAGGCGCAGAGGACGCAGAGAGAAGAGGTTGTATTGAGGTTGTATTTGGTTTAATTTGGTAGTTATTTGTTTTTTTCAGGATTTTTTTATGAATACGAACCGCAGAGGCGCAGAGGACGCAGAGGGATGAGGTTGTATTGAGGTTGTATTGAGGTTGTATTTGGTTTAATTTGGTAGTTATTTGTTTTTTTCAGGATTTTTTTTATGAATACGAACCGCAGAGACGCAGAGGACGCAGAGAGAAGAGAGTTAGGGGAGGAGATGAGTCAGCTGACAGGGGAGGTTATTGCGGCTGCTATTGAGGTACACCGGGTTTTGGGTCCTGGGTTTGTGGAGGAGGTGTATAAGGAGGCACTGGTTGTTGAGTTTATGGCACGTGGTATACATCATCAGGTTGAGAAGTCAGTAAGTGTCACATACAAGGGTCATGAAGTAGGCAGAGGTAGATTAGATTTTTTGGTAGAAAATTGTTTAATTGTTGAATTGAAAGCTGTACAAAATCTCCTTCCTATTCACGAAGCCCAACTTCTCTCCTACCTGAAAATGACCAAGTGTAATTTAGGACTGATCATCAACTTTAACGTCCCTCTGCTCAAAGAAGGCATCAAACGCATTATCCTCTCCTCCTAACTCCTCCCTCTGCGTCCTCTGCGCCTCTGCGGTTCGTTCCTCTTCTCCCAAAACACCGCATCAAACCGATCAAACTCTTCCCTCTGCATTCTCTGCGCCTCTGCGGTTCGTTCCTCTTCTCCCAAGACACCGCATAAAACCGATCAAACTCTTCCCTCTGCGTCCTCTGCGCCTCTGCGGTTCGTTCCTCTTCATCAAACCTCATCCGGGTTAACCCCCAACTCCCGCAACCTTTCCGCTAAACGTGCGGCTTTTTGCTGTTCCTGTTCTAACTGAGATGTTAATTCCTGCGCTTCAGTAGATAACTGTAGGCATTTCTCACCACTATGTAACAATAAATTCCCCTGTAAATCCCACCAACGTAACCAGGGAGCTTGCATATTATTATACTGTCCTTCCCAAATACCCAACTCTACACCTAAAGGTAAAATAGGATAATGACCTCTTTCATTAGCTGTAACTAACTGATAATATCCATCAACCAGGTGATAAACTTCTATACTGGCTTTTTGTACCTCATAAATGCCATAAAACGGTACTCTAATTGCTTGTTCATATACCCAAAACTTACCGTTAAACGGTGTTTTATCTCGCTCTTCTGTACCATCCCCAGACACAAATTCTAAAACTATCAAAGGTGCTATATATTCCTGCCATAATACGTAGGAACGGCGGAATTTACCATTTAACATCGGTGGTACATTGGCTACATAAAACCAATCTGGTGCTTCCGCACCTTTTTCCAGGGGTTCGGTTAAACGCCAATAAATACCGCAGTCTTGACCGATAGCATATTGTCCATCAGGATGGATTTTTTGCAAGGTGCTATTGATGGAGTCTGTTAGTAAGATGCTTTGGGGATGTTCTTGAAAATTTTGACCTACGGTACGCTTCGCTAACACAAATGTTCAATCCGACTCTGGTAACTCGGTGTGGTCGGGAAGATAGGTAATATCTATGTCAGCAGGTTTAGCAAGAGTCATAGAACTGGGTTTTGGGTTAAAGACTCGGTTGCATCTATTGTAGTTGAATATTAGACATCTCCAGAAATTAAATATGCGTAGCCTGAAACCCTCGTAGGGACAATTCATGAATTGTCCCTACATTCTTTTTTGGAGATGTCTATTATGGTACTACAGAGCGATCGCTCTTTTTATCTTTCTTAAATTACGTAATTAGATAATAATTCATTAACTTTTTTTGGTAGTTTGCATATATCGGTAAATTGCAGCAATATTCCGAGCATCATCAATACCTCTATGATGTGTACCTTTTAATTCTATGCCTAAATGCTCCAAGGCTTGCGCCATGCCAAATTTATGAGATACACCCAAATATTCAGAAAATTCTGTTTTAATATTTCTGTGTTCTGCACCAAAAGGGTAAGGAATATGATGAAATTTACAATCTTGTAAAAATTGCGTTTTATCGTAATTACCCCAAGAACAAAATATATAATTAGGAAATGAATCCAGCCAAGCTGTTAATTTTGACATGGCTTCTGGAAAATTAGGGGCTGTGTCAACCTGTTGTTGAGTAATACTTGTTAATTTTGTACAAAATTCTGTGAGTTGGGGATTGATCACAGGTTTAATAAACTGTTGAAATTCAGCATCAATTTCCCAGGTTTGGCGATTTAGCATCACTGCACCAATTTCAATAATTTCCATTTGATGACGGGGAATACTACGTTGATTGCAACAAGTAGCTTCAAGATCAATGATGAGAAAGTAGTGATTCATAAATAATTCAAAAATAATTCAAAATTCAGATGAAAAAGGTTTGAGCCATTTTAAAAAAATAGCAGTATCGAGAACAATAGCTGCTAAAGCAAACCAGAAAATACTTTCTCCTGCTAAAATTAAAGAAGGCAAAAGTGTATTATTGACATTCCAGCCAAATTCTATTTGAGTTAAGCCCCGCACCAAACCAAAAGCCCAGATACTACCAGTTTTGAGGTGCGGATTTGTATCTACACGGATGATATAGCGGTAGGTGACACCAAAGAGAAAACCAGAAAAACCTGCTATTCCACCACTTAATAATACCTGTAAATTTACTAGTTCAGTAGTATCATAAGTCAGGATGGGAAAATACTTGGCCAGCCAGAAAACATTGATTAAGCTGGTGACAAGGAAAGCTAAACCCAAAGATATACTGCCAATAACTCCCGCTTTTAGGGATTCTAACCGTTCTGTCATTAATTCCATAATCTTGCCAAACCTGCCTGAATTCAGTTAATGAATCAACCGCCTTTTCCCAGTATGATAAATGTTAGAGACCTTTTGTAATTATTTGAAAAGTAGAACTATGATTTTGACACTGGGTTGGGTATCACTGTTAGTTGTGTTCACTTGGTCGATTTCTATGGTAGTTTGGGGACGCAACGGACTATAGAGGAATCGTGGAAAGTCCATTTTTGGGTATTTTGGCTCTCATAGCCGCAGTGCTGCTGGTAGGAGTGACCGGTGGTGTCGTTTATTTAACCTTGGCAGATTGGCGCGATCGCCGTCGTCGAGAAGACGAAACCCGCGAACTTAAACGCAGCACAGCCAAACGACGCTGATGCTATTGCAGCATCAATCAGTTTTCTGACGTAAACAACCTTGTTGTGGGGATACGACTCAGATCGTTTCCCCACATATTTATATTATACAATCCCCCTACAGAAACCAATGTTTAATATTTATTGTTACCCTAGATCATAAATATATTGAGAATCCTGTGGGAAATGATACAATTGAATTCCCAAAATGAATACCAAGCGGGTATGATATTTACCCTGGAACAGAGTGAGAAACAAAAAACTTTATCTAGAGTAATTTCCCACCTTCGTGAATCTCTGGATATAGAAACCATCTTCAAAATTACAGTCACAGAAGTACGTCAATTACTCAACACGGATAGAGTTAGCGTATTTCGGTTTTATCCTGAATTAGAATGGGAAGGGGAATTTATCTATGAAGATGTCAGCACAGAATGGATATCAATATTAAACAATAAACTACACGAAAACTGCTGTACAGAAGAATTTGCTCAACTCTATCAGGCAGGGGGAATTAAGGCAATATCAGATATTTATGACGATGTTGTCACTGATTGTCACATCAAGATGTGGGAAAAATTCCAAGTACGTGCCAACATTGCTGTTCCCTTGATGAAATGCAAAGATTTATGGGGATTATTGTGTATTCATCAGTGTAGTGGAGTTAGACAATGGGAAGCATCAGAAATTGAATTTGTGCAATTAATAGCTGAACATTTAGGAGTTGCTTTACAGCAAGCAGATTATATAGAACAGATGAAACTGCAATCTGCTCAACTTGCACAAGCTCAAGCTAGGGAAAAAGCCTTAGAATGGCAAAAAACTATCGCCAGAACAATTGAAAAAATCCGTCAATCGCTGGATTTAGAAAGCATTTTCCGTACCACTACTGAAGAACTGAGAAAATTACTCAATAGCGATCGCGTCTCTATTTATCGCTTCAATCCCGACTGGAGTGGTGAATTTGTATTTGAATCTGTAACTCCAGGTTGGGTTACACTCATGCAAGAGCAGTTACAGCGTCCAGAATTAGGAGACAACATTAGCGACTGTAATTTAAAAGAATTAGTTGAACCAACCACAGATACCTACCTACAAGATACAGGCGGTGGTCGGTTTAGCAAAGGTGAAGTATACAGGATTTGTAATGATATTTATAATGCTGGTTTTAACGATTGTTATATCAAAGTTTTAGAAAGCTATGAAGCTAAAGCTTATGTAATAGTGGCGATTCTTTATAACCACAAAATTTGGGGTTTGTTAGCAGTTTATCAAAACACAGGAACTCGTGATTGGCAAGAAGATGAAATTTACTTACTCACCCAAGTTAGTTCTCAATTAGGTGTAGCCTTAAAACAAGCAGAATATTTACAACAAATGCAGAAACAAGCCGCAGAAATTAGCAAAGCTGCGGAACTACAAAAAGCATTAGTCAACACTGTAGATAAAATTCGTCAATCTCTGGATATTGACACCATTTTTAAAACCACGACGCAAGAAGTCCGCCGACTATTAGAAGTGGAAAGAGTGGCAATTTATCGCTTTTATCCTGATTGGAGTGGCGAATTTGTCGCTGATTCTATTTTGGATGGTTGGACTCCAGTTGTTAAACCTCAACCTGTGACAGAACCCCTACTTTTGCAAGGAACAAAAGCCGGAAAATATGCCCGTAATGAAGTCTTTGTTCCCATTTCTCAAGGTGATAAACTGTGGGGATTGTTAGTAGCTTATCAAAACTCCCAACCTCGTTATTGGCAAGATGAAGAAATCAACTTATTAGCACAGATTGGTTCGCAATTAGGGGTAGGACTTCAACAAGCAGAATTGTTAGAACGTACCCAACTTCAAAAAGAAGAAATTACCCAAACTCTCAAGGAATTACAAGCAACTCAAAGCCAATTAATTCAAAGTGAAAAAATGGCTAGTTTAGGACAGTTAGTAGCTGGGGTAGCTCATGAAATTAATAATCCCATTAGTTTTATTTACGGTAATATCCCTTACGTTACTAACCATACTGAAGATTTATTAAATTTAGTGCGCCTTTATCAGCAAAATTATCCTCAAATAACAGCAGAAATTCAACAGCAAGAAGCATCTCTGGATTTAGATTTTATTGCTGATGATTTGCCAAAAATTCTCGATTCTATGAAGACTGGGGCTAACCGGATTCGGGAATTAGTGCTGTCATTACGCACGTTTGCTCGCCTTGATGAAGCTGATAAAAAGCCGGTTGATTTACATGAAGGCATTGATAGCACACTTTTAATTCTCCAAAATCGACTGCAACCACAGCATAATTTTCCAGCGATTGAGGTTGTTAAGGAATATGCTGATTTACCCCCAGTATTTTGTTATGCTGCCCAGATGAATCAGGTATTTATGAACATTATCAATAATGCTATTTGGGCGCTGGAGAAATCATTATTAAAGGGAAAATTAATTGATATTCCTAAAATTTGGATTTGTTCAGAAGCGACAAACAGGAATTCTATTTTGATTCGTATTGCTGATAATGGTTGCGGTATTCCTCATGGTATGGAATCGCGTATTTTTGAACCTTTTTTTACTACTAAAGAACCAGGAGAAGGTACTGGATTAGGATTATCTGTTTGCTATCAAATTATTGTCGAAAAACATGGCGGTAAAATTAATTGTGTTTCTGCACCTGGTAAGGGTTGTGAATTTTTGATTGAAATTCCCATTTAAATATTAAAAGGTAAAAGGCAAAAGGCAAAAGGCAAAAGTTAATATTCTCCCCCTGCACCCTTGCTTTCTTCATCTGTCACCTGTCACCTGCTTTAACTGCTTTAACTGCTAATATCCTCTTCTCCTGGTAAGTCCAAAGCGATGGACAAAGCTTGTGCTAGATGTGCCATCACTACCTGAGAAAGTACGCCTCTTAATCGCAAAAAGCGAGTTTTGGACAACACCCGCACCTGATCTGCCATTGCGATCGAGTCTTTTCTGAGTCCGCCATCTGGTGATAAAATTAAAACTTGAGTGGGGTAAACCCGTTTCCCCGTTTGATAAGTCGTACAGGGTACGGCCAAAACCACTGGGCTGGATAGATTAATCACGTCACGACTGACAATAATTACGGGGCGAGTTCCTCCTTGTTCTGAACCTTCAGTCATTTCTAGACGCGCATCATACACTTCACCCCTTCTCATCTTGGAGATTCCCCTAGCTGCAACGCCTCCCATTGAGCCGTAGCAAATTCTGTCTCTATTTTTAACACTTCTGCCTGATAATCAGGATCTCTTGCCATTTCTGCTAAAGCAGCATCAATTTCCGCTCGTCTTTGTACTGCTAATTCCCGCTTTAAGGCCTGCACCATAAAATCATTCCGGCTTTTGGCTTTTCCATCTAGCACCGCCTTATCAGTCGCTTCTAACAATTCTTTCGGGATCGTTAATGTCGTGCGAATAGTTTCTACTTTCATGGCGCGTCCAGTCTATGATGTCTGAAGTGATGCCTTATATGATATCGTTTTAGGCATCACTTGGTAACTGTAAGTTTGTCATTAGTTATTAGTTATTAGTTATTAGACATCTCCGCAAAAGAATGTAGAGTAGAGACGTTCCATGTAACGTCTCTACAAGGGTTATGGGATACACAAATTTAATTTCTGGAGATGTCTAGTTGATTCAAAGAACATGATATGAATCCTGACTGCAAAAATTGCAGATATCTAATCTAATTCTCGACGACCTTCTAAAGCCCTAGCCAGTGTCACCTCATCAGCATACTCTAAATCACCACCCACAGGTAAACCAAAAGCAATCCGCGTTACCTTGGTAAAAGGTTTAAGTAGCTGACCTATATACAAAGTGGTGGTTTCCCCCTCCACACTAGGACTAATAGCCATAATCACTTCTTGGGGTTTTTGCTGACTGACTCTGCGTACTAAAGCTTGAACTGTCAACTGTTCTGGTCCGATACCATCCATAGGAGAAATTACCCCACCTAAAACATGATACTTCCCTTTATACTCGCGGGTTTTTTCTAATGCAATCACATCACGAGAATCAGCAACTACACAAATAGTTGTATTATCTCGGTTATGGTTGCGGCAGATATCACAGACAGGTTCAGATGAGAGGTGATAGCAGACTTGACACAAGCCTACCTGTTTTTTAGCATCAATTAGAGCTTGTGCTAGGGCTTCTACTTCTGCTTCTGGACGCTTTAAAATGTGCAACGCTAGACGCTGGGCAGATTTGGGACCCACACCGGGAAGGCGTTGCAGTTGCTCAATTAACCGGGCTAAAGGGCGTGCGTAAACCGTGGTCTTGTCTCCTGTGTGTTTTTACCTTTACTATGATGACATTTTTGGGGAGTTTTGGTCTTTGAAAATCCAAAATCCAAAATTATGATGCTGATGGCTTTTGGGCGTTTGTAACTTGTTGGACAAATTCAAACTCCTGGGAATTGTGAGAATCATTAAAGACTTATTGAGACTTTGATATTGATACCTCTAAGGGAATTCCAAATAAAAAATATCCCATCACTTTGCAAAACCTAAATCCCCGACTGCTGACATCAATTTATAATTTATTAACAAGTTCGGGGATCTGATTATTTACAAATCATTTAGTGCGATCGCTACCTAAATCGTCACCACTTCCGGCTGTTTTTGAGACAAATTACCAAAAAAATCATAGTGATCTAACGCTTCCAAAATACCCCAAGCATAATGACCTTGAGCAAAGTAAATCTGTGGATAACCACGCAGTTTTTCAATTTCTGGACTGTAATTCCCCACCACAACGCCTAAAGTATTACCACCAAGCATGGTTTCATCATTACCCGATGCCCCTGCTACTAAAAAGCGTTGTACAGGTAAACCCCATTTCAAAGCCACATAGCGAATAGCATCTCCCTTAGAAGCCCGGATAGGTACTAAATCAAGATACATATTGTGGCTATAAATCCCCTTAACTGGAAGTTGTTGACGACGCAGATGGCGGATAATTTCTCGGAAGTTAGGTGCTTTGGCTTCATCAACAAAATAGCTGATCTTAAACTTGCGTTGAGATTCTGGTGGTTGCAATTCTACACCAGGGATGTTTTTCATCGCTTGCCGAATGGCTTGGGCTTGCCATTGATAACCAATGTGTTTTTGCCAACTTGTATCTGTGACAATCTGCGGACCATAGTAGATTTCACTACCTGCTGATGTAATTAATAAGTCTGGCATGGGGAA
Organism: Anabaena sp. UHCC 0451; assembly: GCF_034931405.1. Taxonomy (NCBI): domain Bacteria; kingdom Bacillati; phylum Cyanobacteriota; class Cyanophyceae; order Nostocales; family Nostocaceae; genus Anabaena; species Anabaena sp. UHCC 0451. The sequence continues at coordinate 166,658 of NZ_JAYGHA010000008.1, forward strand.
GCGCCATTCTTCCAACATACTCAAGGTACTTTCTAGACTGCGACCTGTAGCAATACCAACCCCGGTTGTATGTCCTTCGCTACGAATGCGATGAATCAATTTTTCTAAAGCTTCTTTATCACCCAACAGCGTATTATCAATTTCACAAACTAGGAAACGGTCAGCTGTGGGTAGGCGGTTGGTATCTGGTACATTCCACTCTGGATGATCAGCAGCAGGAGATGCGGGTAGCGGACTGAGTAAAGATTGAATTCGTCGTTGAGGAAATAGATGGATTTTCTCTAGATATTTCTCAACGTGACTATTCCAGGAGAAATATTTGCGGACATTAACCAAGCCATTTTTAGCCCAGCGTTGCCATTTCTCAGTATCCGTTAGGGTTGTATGCAGGGCATCTTGTATTTCTTTAATATTGAGAGGATCAATCAGTAAGCCATTTTCACAAGCTCCCAAGATATCCCTTGGACCGCCGTCAGCAGTAGCAACAATAGGTACACCAGAAGCACTGGCTTCTATCAGGGTAAGTCCAAATGGCTCTGTTAGTGCTGGGTTAATAAACACTCCTTTGGTTTTAGCCGTCAGTCGATATAAATCTGGAACATCATCAGCATTATGGTGTTTAGGATAAGCAATATATCCATAAAGGTCATAACGATCTATTAATTGCAATATTTCCATAAACACCTGACGCGGACCAGATTCCATCGTCATGATGTTATCTCTTTTTCCGAGTACAAGTACCAGGTTAGCCAGGTGACGCAACTCAGGATCTTCACCATAAGCTGTAATCAGACTTCTGACATTTTTCCGAATTTCTGGGCGAGAAATCGCCATGATCATCGGCTTTTGCGGATATTTGAGAAAACGCTCTAATTCTTTTTGAATGGGTGGGTTGTACCAATTATCTGCTGCTGAGTAGAATCGATCCAAGTCCACACCAGGAGGAATTACCACCATTCTTTCTGGTTGATAGCGATCGTATACACTGTACTGTTGTTCAACTTCTTGATTTGTACTGGCTATAACTAAAGCTGCACCACCCAGGGTAATTTCTTCAGCTTCAATTCTGGTAGTAATATGAAAATTCTCTTCAATCGCGTCCTGTTTAGTTCCCTGTTCTAATAATCGTTGCTGTTTGACTCGTCCCAAGGAATGACCAGTATGCACAAGAGGCGTTCCTAACCAACCAGCAACCCGACTACCAACATATCCTGCATCGGCGTAATGTGTATGAATGACATTTGGTATTCTTCCGACTTTGCGGATGTGTCGGAGTAATTCATCGGCAAAGGTATCTAAATGTGGCCAGAGAACTTCTTTGCGGAGGTAGCGACGTGGACCACAAGCAAGGCGAATAATTTGGGCTTTATCTGCAAGTATTTCTATTGGTTGTGCATAGTCAGCACTAACTTTGGGATCGTTTACCAGTCTTGTGACTAAATCAACTCTTTCTACTTGGGGACTTTTGGCTAATGTGTTAGCAAGTTCGACTACATATTTTGTTTGTCCACCAGTATCGGCATCTCTTCCTAGTTCTAGATTATGACCTCTAATTAAACCATGAACACTGACGAGTATAATGTACAGTCCTGGGCTGTTGGACATTTGTCTTCCTCCATAATTGACTGTATAGTTGGTGATGTCTAGTTTTTTTATACTAAATTATTTTTTTAGTTATTAAGTGAAACATCTATCATACAGGGAAGTGGTACAATTCGCCAAATTTAACAAATATTGCTATTTTTCGCTACATTAGCTTAGTAATAAAAATCCTGTATATCCTTAAATCCCGTAAATCCTGATTCTAACAAACAAAAATACCCCCCATTTCTGGAGGGTATCTTTTAATTATCTGAAAATTTCAGATTAGCCGTTGATTGCAGGAGCAGTCAAAGCAACAGGAGCAACTTCACCAGCAGCTAAGTCTAAGGGGAAGTTGTGAGCGTTACGCTCGTGCATTACTTCCATACCTAAGTTAGCGCGGTTGATTACATCAGCCCAAGTACCGATGACGCGACCTTGAGAGTCAATGATGGATTGGTTGAAGTTGAAACCGTTCAAGTTGAAAGCCATTGTGCTGACACCC
>NZ_JAYGHA010000009.1:0-2103 GCF_034931405.1 Anabaena sp. UHCC 0451
CCCCTACATCTTGACTGCTTGAAGAAGTAGGGGAAATTACAATTAATTCCTCAGTTGTACAGGCATAGCTAAATAAGTCATTTTTAAACCGCCTAAAGGTGTAAAAATTACTGGGGTTAAGCTTTGATTTAAGTGCATTTGAATTTCAGAAGATGGTAACTCTTTTAAACCTTCCATTAAATATTTGACATTAAAAGCAATGTCGATATCTTCCCCAGAAATTTGTGCCGGCATTGACTCTGTACCACTACCTACATCTTGGGCTTCACAAGATAAAGTAATTTCTTGATTGGCATTATCAATGCTGACTTTGACAATATTATTTTTCTGATCAGCTAACACAGCAATTCTTTCTAGAGTGCTGATAAATTGCCGCCGTTCTAGTGTGACTTGTCGTTCAAATTGACGGGGGATTAATTGCCGATAAGCGGGATATTGTCCTTCTAGAGTCCGGCTGGTTAAACGTTGATTTTGCCAAGCAAAAACAATTTGACCTTGGTCTAAATATAAGGCTACAGTTTCTTCTGAAGAACTATGAGCCAGCATTCGCTGTAATTCTCGTAATGCTCTAGCTGGGACTGTCACCTCTAGTTGTTCATTACCTTCCAGGGGACGCTCGTTAGAGGTTTCCAGCACTGCTAAACGGTGTCCATCTGTAGCCGCAAATTCTAAAGTGTCTTGTTTGACGGTTAAATGTAACCCAGTCAGGACTTGTTTGGTTTCATCTGCACTAGTAGCAAATAATGAACCTTTCAATCCTTCAATTAATGCAGCCGTAGTGATTTGAATTGATTCCGAGCTTTCAATTACAGGTAATTCGGGGAATTCTTCTGCTCCCATTGCCCGGACTTGATACTTACCGCTTTTGGGTTTGAGGGTGACAATTATACCTTCTCCGGTGTTGTCTCCTGATTGGTCATCTAAGGTGATTTCGCCTTCTGGTAGACGAGAAGTGATATCTACAAGTAGTTTAGCAGGAAGAGCGATCGCACCGCCTTCAATGACCTCAGCGGTAAAACTGGTGCGGATACCCAAACTGAGATCAAAAGCTGTTAAACTGACTTGGTTAGTTTCAGCATCAGCTTGTAACAGCACGTTAGCAAGTACAGGATGAGTAGGTCTTGATGGTACTGCACGACTAACAAGTGAAAGATTTGTACTGAGGTCGCTTTGAGAGCAAACTAATTTCATAAATATGGATTCAACTGGTGAAGGATTATCGTAGCAAATTTTGGACTGGGGACTGTTCACAAGTCGAAAGTCAAAATTGTTACTTTTTGATTGCTGATTACTGATTGCTATAGCTGTGGAAAAGCTGTGGAAAACTAGACGAGTTTTTCCACAGAGTAATTATACTCAATGCCAATTAATTGAAAAATCTTGAAGTTTTCCACATTTTTTTCCACAAAAGGTCATATTTTTTCCACAATGGCAGTTAATTTTAATAAATTTTTATACTTTGCTTAACATTCTAGCATAAATGCTCAGATGTTAAAGCGATTACTTCATCTGTTGGTTGTGGAAAAAGGTAGCGGGAAGGTGAGAGTGAAGAAAAGAACTAAAAAATTTAGATTCCCAACTTGAAAAAATTAGGAATCTACCGCTTCGCGGAAGTCAAAAGTCAAAAGTCAAAAGTCAAAAGTCAAAAGTCAAAAGTCAAAAGTCAAAAGTCAAAAGTCAAAAGTCAAAAGTCAAAAATAACATGGAGTACGCTTTTTAGCGATTGAGAATGGTTGGTTTATTTACGCCGTGCTGTACTAGCTACTGTAGTTATAATAACTTCCGTAATTCCTCAACACTATTTACGGACTGCTATTTTTTAAACCTCGCTAATAAATCTGTACGAGATAAATTTAAAAGCAAGGGCGTAAATTCTTCCCTGGACATGGCAATTACTTGATCAATAATGTTTGCTAATTCAGGATCAACTTCTCCAAACCTTACTTGTAGAATGCTTTCCACCATAGCACGACGTTCTCTTATTTGTCCTTCTTGTCGTCCTTCTTGTCGTCCTTCTTGTCGTCCTTCTTGTCGTCCTTCTTGTCGTCCTTCTTGTCGTCCTTCTTGTCGTCCTTCTTGTCGTCCTTCTTGTCGTCCTTCTTG
>NZ_JAYGHA010000009.1:2128-54625 GCF_034931405.1 Anabaena sp. UHCC 0451
CCTTCTTGTCGTCCTTCTTGTCGTCCTTCTTGTCGTCCTTCTTGTCGTCCTTCTTGTCGTCCTTCTTGTCGTCCTTCTTGTCGTCCTTCTTGTCGTCCTTCTTGTCGCCCTTCTTGTCGTTGTTCTTCTTTGAGTTCTTCTAATAATTGTTGATACATTTCTGATAATTTCATAATCAACTCCCGATCATCTTGATCAATATCTTTTTCTTTTTGTTGACGTGCGGATAACATGGCAATTAGGTCATGTACTAATTTTATAACATTCTCCAACAGTGGATTATTCCCAGCGAGTGCTTCTAATTCTTCCACTGCTTGTCTTTGGACTTTTCCTCTACCTAATACCCTCAAAAACAGTGTTTCTGGTGTACTCGGTAATTGATGTATGGCCACAATGCCAGTTTTTAAGACTTTACCGAGTAAATAAACCCCTTGACCCCATGTTTCTATATCTACAGTAGCATTACAACCTGTTAATATGTCTGCTGATGCTGTGGGGGTGAATATCCATAAATGGGGTAGTTCGGTTTCATTAATTCGCGTATCGCTGCGTTTGCGTTGTCTTTCTACTTCTGCATGGATATCAAATAGTTTACCCATGCAACTGCGAATTTCACTTTTGCTGACTGCATTACGGAATGGTTCAAATATGACTGATGCTGCATAAGTCCCCATTTTTCCTAACAGTCCTAATTCTCCTATATTTTCTGGAGATGTGGGAGTAAAGAATAGGTCAATTTGTCTCACTTCGGAAGTGATATCTTTACTCATTTCTACTTGACCGTAAGGTGTGAATAGTTCTGTCAGATATTGTTTGGAAAATTGGTCATGGATAAAGCGTGTCATTTTTCTGATTTTTACCAATATTGTTGTTAGAACCTCACCCCAACCCCTTTCCGTGTCAGAGAGGGGCATATTAATTTTTTATGTAATGCTAAACTCCTATTTTTGATAACGACTATTCATGTTAATGCGATCGCTCAATTGGCGTAAAGTTTGAATTAAAGTCCGGTCTGTTTCTTGCAATTGGGTAATTTTCTCGCAACTATACATCACCGTTGTATGGTCTTTACCACCAAACTCTTCACCAATTCTCGGTAAACTTAACCCTGTATGTTGGCGCATTAAATACATTCCAATTTGCCTAGCCCAACTAATTTCTCTCCGGCGAGAATTACTTTTTAAATCTTCAATTGATATCTTAAAAAAGTCGGCAATTACATTTAAAATTACCTCTGCTGTTGCTTCCACCTTTTGGTTAGGATTTCCTAAAACTGGGGTAATATTTTCCACTGTCATGGGTAAACCCCAAATCGAAATATAAGCCAAAGCCCGAATTAATGCCCCTTCCAATTCACGAATATTAGAAGTATAGTTAGCAGCAATATATTCAATCACATCTTTTTGTAAACGAATATTTTCATATTCAGCTTTTTTCTGCAAAATTGCCATGCGCGTTTCTAAATCCGGTGGTTGAATATCCGCAATTAACCCCATAGAAAACCGTGAACAAAGCCGTTCTTGTAGACTAGGAATTTGTTTAGGAGGACGGTCAGAAGCAATCACAACTTGCTTTCCTGACTCATGTAAAGTATTAAAAGTATGAAAAAATTCTTCTTGAGTATATTCTTTACCTTCTAGAAATTGAATATCATCAACTAACAAAACATCAGCAGCCCGGTAATGATCCCGAAAACTTTGCATACTATCATTACGAATTGCTGTAATTAAATCATTAGTAAACTGCTCAGTCGAGACGTAAAATATTTTAGAATCAGGATATATTTCCAAGCGATAATTACCAATGGCTTGCATTAAATGAGTTTTACCTAAACCCACACCACCACATAAAAATAAAGGATTAAATTCCCTACCAGGATATTCTGCTACAGCTAAAGAAGCAGCATGAGCCATCCGATTATTAGCACCAACCACAAATCTAGAAAAAATATACTTAGAATTTAATTCTGTGCTTTTTTGGGGATTTTTAGGTACATCTGTAGTGATGGGATTGACTGCTGGTAATTCCCAACCAACTTCTTGTTTATCTAATGGAGAAACTTCATCACCTTGAGCAACAGTAATGTAAATTTCTACTGGATAACCTAAAATATCCTGTACCACACGAGCAATAGTATTGATGTAATATTTCTGAAGCCAATTTCTAGCAAATAAGTTAGGAGTAGATATGACTAAGCAATTATTTTCTAGTTGTTCTGCATTAGCAGTTTTAATCCAAGTTTCAAAGGTGGGACGAGATAGTTCTAGCTGTAAACGCTCTAATACCTGACACCACAGATTATTTATGGGAATTTCCATCATCTAGCACCTTTGCTGCTAATCGTCACAATATAGAAGATATGAGCAAGCAATAATTTAACTTTAAACTGTAATCATTCTGGTTGAAACCAGGTAGCCAATATCCTACCACCTAGTGACTAACACGGAGACAAAAATACATGATGAAAATAAACAATCGTAACCTAGTGTCCAAAAATACAGATACCAGCTTTTTCCTTTACCAAAAGGCAACCAAAGCCAGAGCATGGATGTTGATTACTGGTTTAGCAGCAGTAATTCTTAGTGGCTGCTCCAGCTTAAATAGCAGAACCTTAGAAGCGGAACAGGGTATTGCTCAAGTCCAAGAAACCACTGCACCAACTTCGATCATGATGCCTCCTGCTATCATCGCATCTTCTGGCGATCCTAACTTTGTAGTCAAAGTAGTTCAAAAAGTAGGTAGTGCTGTGGTTCGTATTGATTCAGCTAGAACTGTCACATCTCAAGTACCAGATGAATTTTCTGATCCATTTTTCCGCAGGTTTTTTGGTGACAGAATTCCCCAGCAGAGACAAAGAGTAGAAAGGGGTAGTGGGTCTGGATTTATTATTAATTCCTCTGGGCAAATTTTAACTAATTCTCATGTTGTAGATGGTGCAGATCAAGTTACAGTTACACTCAAAGACGGACGGACTTTTAACGGTAAAGTGTTAGGAGAAGATCCAGTCACAGATGTAGCAGTTATCCAAATTGATGCTAATAATTTACCGACTTTAGCTTTAGGTAATTCCAATACATTGCAACCAGGAGAAGCGGTAATTGCTATTGGTAATCCTTTGGGTTTAAATAATACTGTGACTTCAGGAATTATTAGTGCTACAGACCGTTCTAGTAGTGATATTGGTGCTAGTGATAAACGGGTAGATTATTTACAAACAGATGCAGCAATTAATCCTGGGAACTCTGGTGGACCATTACTAAATGCTCGCGGTGAAGTCATAGGAATGAACACGGCTATTATCCAAGGCGCTCAAGGTTTAGGCTTTGCAATTCCTATTAATACGGTGCAGAAAATTTCTCAGGAATTAATTAGCAAAGGTAGGGTAGAGCATCCATATTTAGGTGTACAAATGGCGACGCTAACACCAGAACTCAAAGACAGAATTATTCTTAGATTTGGTGATAGAGTAAATTTAGTTGCAGAGCGAGGAGTTTTATTAGTGAGAATTGTTCCTGAATCACCAGCCGCAGTTGGTGGACTCAAACCGGGGGATGTAATTAAAAGCATTAATAACCAACCTGTTAATAAAGTAGAGGAAGTACAAAAAATTGTGGAAAAGAGTCAAATTGGTAGTCCTCTCCAAATCCAAATAGACCGGAATGGTAGAACTATTCAATTAACAGTTGAACCTGCACCTTTACCTATTAGACGCGATAGTTAATTCTTTAGCATTTAGTCGTTACTTGACGGCTGAATGCTTACCACTTTTACAGAAGTTTTAAATTACAGGAGTTTTAAATTATAGGAGTTTTAAGAATGAGTCAAAAATTGCCAATTATTCAATTAGGTAATCCAATTTTGCGCCAAAAAGCTGTTTGGGTTGAAAATATCAAAGATAAAGAAATCCAAAAACTCATTGATGATTTAATAGTTACTGTTTCTCAAGCTAATGGTGTGGGAATTGCTGCACCTCAAGTAGCAGAATCATGGAGGTTATTTATTGTTGCTTCTCGTCCAAATTCCAGATATCCTCATGCACCAGAAATAGAACCAACAGCAATGATTAATCCCCAAATTATTGCTTATTCAACTGAAGTTGTCAAAGATTGGGAAGGTTGTTTAAGTGTTCCGGGAATTAGGGGTTTAGTTCCTAGATATCAAACAATTGAAATTGAATATACTGACCGTAATGGTCAGCTACAAAAACAACAGTTAACTGATTTTGTTGCTAGAATTTTTCAACATGAATATGATCATTTGGAAGGAAAAGTATTTTTAGATAGAGTAGAATCTACTGAAGAATTGATGACTGAAGCTGAATATCAACAACGGCAAAAGGTAAGAATTTAGGTAAGGCGATAATATCCCCGACTTCTTTTATTTATTATGTTCATAAATGAATGATAAATTGATCTGGTGAAGTCGGGGATCTGGATATGAACGATTGCTATAGCTGAATACTTACGGCAAAGTCTTGAAGATTAATAATGATTGTAAATTCATGAGTTGGGGGATATAAACCTTTTATTTCAGTAGTTTATTCCCCCCTTTTTCAAGCTAGGGTGGATCTAAATTAATCTCCAAATTTACCGGAAATTCTCTGAGTAGTTTGGCAATAATGTACTCTCCTACAATAGATTCTGAACATTTATCCTGCCACCAATTTAAGGATTTTTGGTGCATTTCTGCCATGAGTTCCTTGTTTTCTAGCAGGGTTTTTAATATCCCTGGTAACTCTTGCCAATCCTTGATTTTAATCACAGGTATACCATCTAAATACCATCGTGAAGGTAAAGATTCTGTCACCAAAATGCAACCATATTTCATACCTTCAAATAAACGAGTTGTTTCAAAAGATGTGCCTCTAGGAACAACACATATTTTTGTATCCATCATGATTTCACAATAGCTGCGTTCATCTTCACTAGTTCTATTGTGATAACCACCAGTAATAGATAATTCAACTTTAAATTGGGGATGTTTTTTTTGGAACTTATTTAAAGTCGATATCATGATTTTTCTAGACAAAGCTTTTGGAGTTCCTAACCATGATTTTAAAGACCATATAGGATATTCTCTATGAACTACACTCCCTGAAAAATAAGTATCATAGAGACGAGATTCGATATTTTTAATCGGCAAATTCTTGGAGTTATGATAACCCAAAGGAATATCATAAATAGGAGTAATCTTTCCTAGACCCAATATCAAATTTTTGAATTTATGCCAATGATAATTTACCCAACCAGGGACACCAACAACTAAGATTCTGAGAAATTGAATTAGTGTCAGCAAGTTTAACAATGAAGGTTGCAGAAAAGGGTTACATCCGAGAATTGAATTTGTCCCTACACATTTAAATACAGCCCTAACTTTGTGAGTGTATTTAGGTATTCGATACCATTCATCACCCAGGACAAAAACTACAACATTTTGCCCATAAGATGGTAGTTCATCAATTTCATTCCAGGTGACATAAAAGACTAAGCCACTGATAAGCGAACTTTTCTCTATAGCCTGGAAAACTTGACCGAAATAAGTGGTTAAACTGAATTCAATTGGTGGTTTAGTATCGTATATATCCCAAGCAACTGGTTTTTGACCCTTTTTGATGTAGAGATAATACTGATTGCCAAGAGCGTTAATTACAGTCATCTAAGTTTGGAAAAATTTGTCAAAAGTTACATGAGTATTTGAACTTACAAATACCATGTTTGATTTGGCCTCTGAGTAGATGAAAATATCACTCAAAAGCATCAACACTGGTATCGTGTTCAGTTACAGTAGTTTTGATAAATTTTTCTATCCTGTGCTGCATAAACAGGAAAGTTATACCAATTAATTATAGGGAATAGATAAACTTCAAAATCCAAAATTCTCCTGACTCTTTAGATACCATGACTCTTACCAATCACCCAATGACGACGGAAAAAACGAGATAATGCAGACTCTTCTAAAGACAAATAAATTGGTCTACCATGTGGACAGGTAAGAGGGTTGCGCGTGCGTTGCCAATCATCCAATAATTTTTGCATTTCTGGTAAACTCATTGGTGTACCATTGCGAATAGCACTGCGACAAGCAACAGCAACTTGGGCGGTTTGTAAGTCTCCTCCCCAACTCAATTCTAAAAGTGCTTCGGCTGCGTCTTCGCGTTGTTGTAACATGGCGGGAATATTACGCACAGCCCAAAGTTTTTCTCCAAAGGTTTCAATATCTAAATTAATCCGTTGCAATTGGGAAACCTGCGCGGGAGATAATTGATAAAGAATGATTGGCGTTTCAACGGGGACAATTTGCCAATTATCACATATTTGTTCATACAAAACTCTTTCATGGGCAATGTGTTGTTCTACTAACCACATTCCTCCAGAATGTTCAGCAATAATATAAGTATTGCTGACTTGAGCAACTGCTTTTAAATAATTCTGGGTTTTGCTATCTGTATTTTGAGAATTATCTTGAGATTTAAAATTATAGCTGCCTTTTGCTTCTGCTACTTTGAGTAATTTACTAATTCGCGTCGTGTGAACTGATTCTTTGATATTAGCTTCAGATATACGGAGTGCTTGGTTAATAGCTGCGGTAATTTGTTCTTGCCAATAACTGATTTCATTCAGATAAATTTCTGTTTTGGAAGGGTTACGATTCCAGTTAATTTGGTCAGGAGAAATTGTCAGATGTAAAAAACAAACAGGATAGCGATCGCGTGGTAATGTTTTATGAAATGCTGATAAAATTGTTTGTTCTAACTCTGGTGATTTAATTATTCTGCCATTAATTGCTACCTTCACCCAATCAGGACGATGACGATGACATCTATCTGGTAAACCAATTACCAAAGTGATTGTAGATTGGGAATTTGGTATTTCTAAGTTTAATTCTTTTAAATCACCTTGTTTGACTTGCGGGAGAATTTGCGGGATTAATTGACTGACACTTGACGTAGGATAAAGAGTAAACCATTGCCGATCATTTTGCCAAACTTGATAAGTAACATGAGGATGACACAAAGCAATTTGTTGGATTATCCCTTGTACAGATTTCATTTGCTGTGTTGAGTTAGGTAAACCCTGACGACGTGCAGGACAATTAGCAAATAAATTATCAACTGTAACTATTGTACCGGGTGCGATCGCAGTTACTTCTGTTTCTAAAACTTCCCCACTATCACCATAAATAACCCGCCATCCTTCATTTATCCCCTCAGCACGGCTGAAAATTTCTAAATCTGCCAAAGTTGTTAAACTGTGTAATGCTTCACCGCGAAATCCTAAACTTTTAATTTTCCACAAATCAGCAGCCGAGTGAATTTTACTGGTACTATGTGCGGTTGCTGCTTGTTGCAAATCATCTAAATTCATTCCCCAACCATTATCAGCTACACGCACTCGCCAACTTTGCGGCCAAACAGAAATAACAATGCGTGTTGCACCAGCATCTAGGGAATTTTCTACTAATTCTCTGACTACAGAAGCAAAACAGTCAATTACTTCTCCTGCCGTAATTAGATACACGACTTCTGTAGGTAAAGCTTGAATAATAGATGCCATCATGAATAATTGAAAATTACAAATTAAAAATTAAAAATTGCCTGTATGTGCAGAGAATTAGCTTACAATATTATGGCTCATGACTTCTAATTTCTGAATTATTTTAATTAACATAATCCAAAGAATTTTAGATTAATTGTAAAGAAAACCGAATTATAGAAATATTTTTGATAAATTGCTGGTTAGGTTGTCAGCGGAGCCAGCTTATGAGTAGTTTAGTTGCTGATGTTAATGAGTTGAAATCGCGCCTGGAGTGGGGTCAACCCGCTTTTACGATTATTGATGTACGCGATCGCTACACATACAATCATGGTCATATCACTGGGGCAATATCAATACCCTTAGATGATTTGGATGACCGTGCTAAATCTAGCTTACATAAACAAAGACACATCTATCTTTATGGCGAACATGATACCCAGGCAGCCTATGCAGCCCAAAGATTACGATCTGCTGGGTTTAATGATGTATTTGCCATTCAAGGTGGTTTGACTGCTTGGAAAACGGTGGGTGGCGCTACAGAAGGCGTTTAACAGTTAATAGTTAACAGTTATCAGTTAAGATGAGATCCCTAACTTTATTAAAGAAGTTGGGAATCTCAATCTTTTTTATGAGTTATAAATCCAGAAATCTACTAATATTCTCAACTGTTTTTTGCTTACTATGTAATCCTGAAGTGTAATCAGAGGTAAATGGAATCTGCTCACCAGATTGCATCACCATAGCTACTCTATAAGTAGAACCACTTTTACTGCTGGCTTTTTGCACAGTCATAAATTGAATATCACGAATTTTGTATTCTTTTTGTGATTTATCAAATAGTCCCTGATATTCCAGAGTTAATGTTCCTAATGTTTTATCTATATGGCAAATCAGAACTTTACCCAGGAAAATAACTATTAATAAATCAGCAATTACAAATACACTAGCATACAAGTAAGCAAGTAAACGATAATCATATTCAATTAACAATTCTTGTTTTTGAGAATCTTGCAAAAAAGCTTCAATTTCTTTAGCCCAGGTTTTGACAGTCACATCATTAGGAGATGTGTTAGCTATGGGGGGAACTTCTCCATCTGTAGTTAATAGAATTACCTGCGATCGCCAATTATCTTTACTATCTTTAAAAGTTTTAATTTCAGTTCCTTGGATATCACTCAAAGCTATTTCTTTCTCAGTTTTTGATAAAAGTCCAACGATGGAAATTTGACAAGTTCCTAATGTAGATGTTTGACGGCGACAACTAAAAGTATGTGCATGGGCAATAAAAAGAGGCATTATTAACCCACTTGAACCTAAGATAGAACAAAATATCCAGAGAAACCAAGGACGTAAACGCAACGTCATTTGGTTTTGGGTTTCTTGAATAACTTTCATATTCCCTATATGCTGGCTTTTATGTCTTTTTTATATCATATTTTTGCCCATATTCAATAAAAATCCCCCACAACAATGCGGGGGAAAATCAAAATATACAAAATTCAAATTTATTCTTTCATAGCCAAAACCTTATCCAATTCAGGTTTCAATAAACCACTTAATAAAGATGCCGGACGTTGTTCATGTGGCCAAGCGAAAGCATGACGGAAAGCGGCATCCTGACAAGCTTGTAATTGTTGAAAATTAATAATGTCGTAAGTCAAGAGATTTTCATATTCAAACGGTAAACGGACATTATGTAAACCTGCGTTATCCGTACAGATAGCAATATCAACTCCCGCTGCAAAACATCGGTCAAACACTATTTTTAGTTGCCGAATATCCTGTAAAGTTCCTGTTTTTAAATAAGTCGTAGGACAAACTTCTAAACATTGTCCCCGTTTCGCTAAATCTGGTAATAATTCTGGGTAAAGTAAAGGAATTTGGATACCGTGACCAATTCGCATTAAATAAGGTAAAAGTTCTGGATAACAACCATCTTTAGTTTCGTAAAGATGTCCGGTAGTATTCAAACCTTGAGAACGAGCATAGTTATATAAACTTATCCATTCTGGCATTCTTTCAGCATAATAGCGATCGCCCCCTGCCACATCCACTGCACAAACATATTCTCTATTTTGCGCTGCTAAATCAACAATTGCTTTATTTACCTCAAAGGGTAAACGAGAGTGCATACAGAGAATTTGACTATTAACAATGGGATATTCCAGTGAATGACTAGCTTTACCCACTATTTCCACAATTTCCGCCATCTTATCAATTCTTGCGTTTTGATTTAGATGTTCAGGAGTGCGTAAATAGGGTGTATAACGCAGTTCTAAATAAGCCAGGTTTTCAAAGATATACGCACCACGCAACAAGCGATAGATAAAATAAGGTAATGTTTCCACAGTTTGCACACTTTCAACTAAAGTATGCAGTTCTAGATACTCATCTAAAGTATTGCGGGGACGGGTGTAAAAGTCTTCAAATTCCGAATATTCAGCAAAACGAGAAATTAAATCAGTAGCATGGCGCTCAAAATACCGCCACAACACACGGGGGACAACAGAACCCCCCAGGTGTCTATGTAATTCAGCGTATAAGGCCATAATGGTAATTTTTTGATAAAAATTTCATTAATTGTAACAAAATTTATAAATAAAAAAATATAAATTTTCCAAAATATTTTTTGTTTAATTATAAACTCTTTTTTCGCATATAAGCAGATTGCTGATTACTCATTACTGATAGTAGGCGTAGCGATCGCGTCCCTGTTGTTTAGCATCGTATAAAGCTTTATCTGCATCAGCTATCAGTTTATCTGGTTTCACTTCCAGCGTTGGTATAACTGAAGCAATACCCAAACTCACAGTCACAATATCCCTGACATGAGACGCTGTATGAGGAATTTGCAGATCATGAATTACTGCTTGAATTCTAGATGCTACCTTAATTGCTCCTGCTAAATTTGTATTTGGGAGCAGAACCACAAATTCTTCTCCACCATAACGTGCCACCAGATCAATAGGACGATTTAAATCTTTGTGACGAATAAATTGATAAACTGCTTGGGCAATTTTTAATAAGCAATCATCACCAGCTAAATGACCATAGTAATCGTTGTAGCGTTTAAAGGCATCAATATCAAATAAAATTAAGGAAAGTGTTTCTTGTTCTTGCGCTAGACCTTGCCATTCTTTTTGTAGACGATTATTGAAACAACGACGGTTAGCTACTTGAGTTAAACCATCTAAATTTGCTAGTTCTTCTAATTTTTTATTAGCATCTTGCAAAGCTATTTCAATTTGTTTCCTAGCTGTAATATCACGGATAGTAATAGCAAAACCATCACCTAACTTTACAGCTACAAAGTGATACCAAGAAGAATCCCCAGATGGATAGTAAAAATCTCGTTCTAAAGGTTCACCTGTTTCGACAACTTCCACAAACTTATCAAATAATTCTGGCTCAATATGAGTGAGAAATTTTTTCAGCACTAATTTACCAATCATATCTTCGCGGTTACGTTGAAAGACTCTAGAAATTACAGGATTCACCACTAAACAACGGAAATCCTCGATATCCCCAGTTTCTGGTTTGCGGACAGCTTGCATGGCAGCAATACCATCAAGGGAACTGTTTAAAACGCTCGCTAATAAAGCTCTAGATTGATAAAGTACCTCTTCTGTTTGTCTTCGGTTAGTAACTTCTTGTTCGAGAAGGCGCTGCTGACGTTGAATAGTTAACTGATTTTCCAGACGCGCTACTACTTCTTCAATCTGAAAGGGTTTAGTAATGTAATCTACACCCCCTGAATTAAAGGCAGTAACTTTATCAAAAACATCATCTAAAGCACTAATAAAAATAACAGGAATGTTACGTAAATCCTCATCTGCTTTCAAAGCTTGACAGACTTGATAGCCATCCATTTCTGGCATCTTGATATCTAAAAGAATTACATCTGGTCGCTTTACCTTCACTGTTTTTAGTGCCATGCGCCCACTAGTGACGCTGCGAACAATGTAGCCAAGTTTGATAAGTAAATCGCTTAGTAATTGTAGGTTTTCAGGAATGTCATCTACTAAAAGAATGTTACCTTTATTTTCTGTTTCTATATCAAGATTCATTGCTTATCATGGGTTCGGCTAGGTCAACAAGCTGTTCAAATTCAAATTGACGAGCAAGTTTTGTCAGTGATTGTATCAGATGAGTTTCTGTTTCTGGAATTTCTCCTACCAGTTGCAAGATGAGGTTCGCATTGGCCTCTAGTGCAGCTTCGTATAGCTGAGTAATCCATTCACAAGACATACAAGTAAGTTAGTTGCTGTGATGTCAAGGCGCTTTCTGCTACATCATCTAACACAGGTGAATTCGTTTGTGCAAAGATGTATTGTACACCCAAATGTTTAGCTAGAGCATCAAAAATTGTCTGTTCTGCAAAAGGTTTTCGCAAAAAATCATCACAACCAGCAGATAGCACTATGGCTTTACCCTGGCTATCAGCTAGATAATTGTCCCAATTATAAATTACACGAGAGCCATGATCCTGTTTTTGGATGATTAAAATTTCTTTTTGTTCATTGGCGATCGCTATTGAGTTAACATCATTAAAGATTTGTGATTGTTGCCAAAAATATCGTTCTATGCTAGTTAAATCACGCCAGTTGATCATCCCCAATTTGATAACTGCGGCATTATTTTTAACAACTTCTGTTGGTTTATGCAGATAATTGATTAAATTTTTATCAATGCGATCGCCTATTTCTGTCATCAAAGGTTTGGCCATATCTTCTACCGCTTTCTGTCCACTTCGGTAAGAAAGATAACCAACTAAACCCACCGCCCCCACAATTTGCAATACAAAAGGAACAATTAATACTAATCTTAAAGGAATTTGTTTGAGTTTTTGCTGCTTCATATAGTAATATGTAGATCATCATTATACAAGCATTACATCATGGCTTATGATAATACCTGTAAATTTTTAGCAGAAACCTATCCCACTAATATAGTGCGTTGGTTGCTATCAATAGAAAATCCCACAGTTAAAATCTTAAAAACGGAGATTATTCCCGAACCACTTAGGTCTGATGCTCTGATTTTACTACAACTTAACCAAAAAATTCTCCATTTAGAGTTTCAAACCTTACCTTATTCCCAACCTCCTATTCCCTATCGAATGTTAAATTATTGGACATTACTTTATGGACAATATTGGTGTGAAATTGAACAAATTGTAATTTATCTCAAACAAGTTGATTCAGAGTTAGTTTTAGAAGATAAATTTGAGGTACAAAATACAAGACATCATTATCGAGTAATACGTCTTTGGGAAGAAGATACAGAACAATTTTTAAATGATCCTGCTTTACTACCTTTTGCTACTCTAGCTGGTACTAATAAACCAGAAAATCTTTTAGGACAAGTAGCCGAAAAAATTTCTACAATAGATATACCACAAGTAAAGATTAATATTTCGGCTGCTTCAGAAATTCTCGCTGGTTTAAGGTTTCCAGAAAAGTTAATTCGTCAATTATTTCGGGAGGAACTTATGAAAGAATCTGTCATTTATCAGGAAATTCTCCAAACTGGAATAGTTCAAGGTGAACAACGAGGTGAACAACGAGGTGAAGCCAATATTCTCATCAAAGTATTAGCTAGAAAACTGGGAACAATTCCTCCAGTTTTAGAATTAAAGATCAGAGAACTATCAACGGATAAATTAGAGGCTTTAACGGATGATCACTTTGATTTTTCTAATATTAGTGATTTAGAAAATTGGTTAAAAGTTAAAGACTAAAATTCCTTCATTTTTTGTTTGTAGGGATACTTCATGAATTATCCCTACTATTCATAATTTATCAAAGGTTCTACTAAATCAACTAATTTTTCAAATTCAAATTGTCGGGACATTTTTGTTAGAGATTGAATTAAAAAAGGTTCTGTTTTGGGAATTGCTCCAACTAATTCCATTACCGCATTTGTATTTGCTTCTAAAGCTGCTTCATAGAATTTATTAATCCATTCTTGATCCATACAACTTAGATTATCAGATATTAAAGAATTTTCTTCTATAACTTCCACATTGTCCGAACTATTTTCAGCAAATATATATTTTACACCTAGATGTTTAGTTAGTGCATCAAAAATTGTATGTTCGGCAAAAGGTTTCCGCAAAAAATCATCACAACCAGCAGAAAGAACTATAGCCTTTTCTTCTTCTAAAACACTCGCAGTTAAAGCTATTACAGCCGTAGCATTACCTTTTGTAGTAGATTTAATATGTTTCGTAGCATCATAACCATCCATAATTGGCATCCGCATATCCATCCAAATTAAATGCGGTTCCCATTCATCCCAAATAGTAATAGCTTCTTGTCCATTACTGGCTTCTCTCATTTCAAAACCTAACGGTTCTAAAAGTTTAATTAGTAATTGACGATTAATAGGTTTATCATCTACCGCTAATATTTTGTATCTAGGTTGTCCTGGTGCAAGTCCTATAACTTGTTGATGTTCTTGAACTAAATTACTATTATTTTCTTGACCTAATTTAGCTTCAATAGAAAATCTAAAAGTTGTACCTTTTCCTAATTCACTTTCTACAGAAATATCACCCCCCATTAACTGGACAAACTTCCTACTAATTGCTAAACCTAAACCTGTTCCTTCTTGGGAATCTTTTCCCACTTGTGTTTGCGAAAAAGCTATAAATAATTTTGATATTTCCGCAGGTGCAATACCCACTCCTGTATCACGAACTTGAAACTCAATAGTCACAATATCTGTAGTTTCTTCACTGTTATTATTTACCTTTAAACTAATTTCTCCTTGTTGAGTAAATTTTATCCCATTACTAATTAAATTAATTAAAACTTGCCGTAGTTTTACAGCATCAGTGCAAATATAGCGGGGAACATTTTTACTACATTCAAATATTAGATTTAAACCTTGATTATTTGCCTTTAGATGTAACATATCTTCCAAATCATCTAACAAGCGATATAGATCAAAATCGCTGAGGTTGAGAGTGGTTTTCCCTGCTTCTATTTTCGATAAATCAAGAATATTATTAATTAATGTCAATAAATATTCCCCGCTACGATAAATAATACCTGCATTTTCATATTGATCAGCAGGTAAATTTTTAGCCCGTAGCATCAATTGAGAAAAGCCGATAACTGCATTTAAAGGTGAGCGTAATTCATGACTCATGTTAGCAATAAAAGCACTTTTAGCTTGATTTGCTACTTCGGCTTTTTCCTTAGCAATAACTAACTCTGCTGTGCGTTCTTTAACACGATTTTCTAAGGCTTCAAAAGATAATTTTAATTGATTTGCCATGCTATTAAATGCTTGAGCAAGTTGGGACGTTTCATCATTTGCTCGCATATCTACCTGGTGATCAAAGTTACCTATTTTAAATTGAGAAACACCATCAGTTAAATCCAGTAGAGGCTTGGTTAGCAACTGTCCAATCATCACAGCAATAACAGTTACAATTGTGGCAATGAAGGAAAATAGCAGAATTGCATCTAAAAGCTGTTTATTAACGGGGGCTAAGGCAATGGCAAGGGGTTGAGAAAACAATATTGACCAAGGCTGATATTGCAAGTGAGCGATCGTAATTAAGCTCAATTCAGATTCGTTTATATTTAAGTCAGCAATTAAGGAAGATTGTTGAATATCTAGGGCTTGTTTTAGTTTAGAAGCATCAGGTATGGTAGCTTTCCCATTACCTGGAAATAAACGTTTTTCTTTTTGTAGCTGATTGGTGAGGTGATCCGGTAGGGGAACCAAGGAAGTTAGGAGAAGACTGGGACTTGTGCTATGAGCCAAATAGATATAATGTTCATCTAGGAGAATTGCAATAGAACTTTTACCTGTACGTTCAGCTTGCTGCGTGACAAGTTGCTTAACTGCCGTTGCATTGTATCTAACTCGTAATACACCTAATATTTTCCCTCTAGCATCACGAACTGGACTACTAAAAAAGAGAGTCATCAAATCAGGAATAGTCGGCGATTGTCTGATACTAGAAACAAAAGGCAAGCCCGTTTGTAACGTCTGCCTGAAATAATCTTGATCAGACTCAGATTTTCCAATATCAGGAGTGTTAGTATCTAAAACATTCTTTCCGTTTAAATCTAATAAGGCATAGGAAAGAACATTGAGCATATCTTTCCGGCTTAGACGAATTAGGGTTTCCGTTGCTAACTTTTCTTCAAAACTATTAAGTCGTTTAGTCCCAGAGAGGCTAAGATAGGTCGATAAACCGGGCAAAAGAGCTTCGACACGTACTGCATTAAGATTGGCATCTATAAAAGCATCTATTCGATTCGCCGTTGTCTTTGCTGCCGCAGACAAGGATTGCCTTGCATTCTCTGTAAGTGCCTTTTCAGTAGTCTGTTTGTTAACATAGGCTAACAATAATAAGGGAATCAAGGAAACCAGCAAAAATGAGACAATTAATTTTGTACGAATGCTGTTAAATAATGTTGAAAATCTCATAATTTAACTTATTAAGAGATAGCGTTAATCAGAGAAGAATTGAACAAGGATTTTATGTCGGGAAATCGAGTTATATTACCTGTTTTAATAAAAAAGTCTAAATAGATTTGGGCTGTGTTGTAGATAGAGTGAGGATTAGAAGATTGAAAGAAATTTTTATTTTCTCGTAAATCAGTTAGATTTACCCCTTTAAGAGAAATGGTTTCAATGGGAATATTCAAAGTCTTACTGACAATTTCATTTCCTTCCTGAAGATGAGATTTCCAATAATTTAATGCTTGTAACCATCCTTGTATAAAAGCTTGAATATCTTGGGGACGATTGCGAATTGCTTCACCACGAAATGCCACTACATCTAAGATTAGGCCAGGTGTTTGCTCACTGGTAAACAGAATATGTCCTCCCAATTTAATGGCTTCGGATAGATAAGGTTCCCAAGTATGCCCTGCTTGAATAGCATTTGTCTTTAATCGTTGGGGAATCTCTAATGCATCAAATTTAACCAAATTAACATCGTCACTCGTTAAGTTGGCTTGTTTTAACATCTCTGTGACAAAGACCTCGCTGAAACTACCCAGGTTAGCACCAATCTTTTTACTCTTTAAATCAGCAACCGTTTTAACGTCAGGTTGAGCTACGACTACATCTGCACCATTGGTTTCATCAACAACCATAACAGTTTGCATATCTGGATTGGTAGCACTTAGAAGCATAAAATCTCCCAAGGTTAAGCCAATACCGTCATACCTACCAGCACTAAAATCCGCTTGTTGCAATTGGGCAAAATCGACGTAACTGAGATCGACATTTATTCCTTGAGCTTTGAAAAATTGTTTTTCTTGGGCAATGACGGCTGGACGATAACCAACAAAAGTAATACAGGCTACTTTTAAGGGAGGAAACTTGACTTCAGTGGGAACCAAGGAATGACAAGAAAACAACAGTAAAAAGATGGTCGCCAAAAGACTACTATAGCGGACTAATTTGGAGATTTTTCTTTGATTCGGAATTATGCTGTATATTTTACACATAAATGTTTAGCTAGTGTATCAAAAATTGTATTTCAGAAACTGACATTTTTTTCAATACCAGCCAAGAGACGATATAGTAACTCATGGCAATAATTAAGACATCAAACCACCAACGAGGATTTTGATAGTCAATACCGAGAGGTTGAAAAATCTTCATAGGTATAGGTAATAAGTAATAGTCAAATATTACCAGTCCCCAGTCCCCAGTACCCAATTTATTGACAAAAACTAAAAAATCTGTTAATAATTGATATTTGTGGAAACTTTACCCTTTAATATAATCTCTTGGCTAACGTCATTGTCATAGGCGCTCAATGGGGCGATGAAGGAAAAGGTAAAATAACTGACTTACTCAGCCGCTCCGCAGATGTGGTGGTACGTTACCAGGGGGGAGTAAATGCTGGACACACAATAGTAGTCCAAGGTCAGACATTTAAGCTGCACTTAATTCCCTCTGGTATATTGTATCCAGATACCGAGTGTATTATCGGCTGTGGAACAGTTATTGATCCACAGGTCTTGATACAAGAACTCGAACAACTAGAAAAATTAAACATTTCTACTGCTAATCTGCTGATATCGGAAACGGCTCACGTCACCATGCCCTATCATCGGTTAATTGATAAGGCATCAGAAGAACGTCGAGGAAGTCATAAAATTGGTACAACTGGCAGAGGTATTGGTCCAACCTACGCTGATAAATCCGAACGGATAGGCATCAGGATGTTAGACTTGATGGACTCAGAGGGATTACGTGAGCAGTTGGAATGGACAATAAATTATAAAAACACGATTTTAGAAAAGCTGTATGATATTACTCCCCTTGACCCCCAAGAGGTGATTGAGGAGTATTTAGGTTATGCAGACAGATTACGTCCTTTTGTGGTGGACACATCATTAAAAATATATGATGCGGTGCAGAAACGACGTAACATTTTGTTTGAAGGCGCACAGGGTACTCTACTGGATTTAGATCATGGGACTTATCCCTATGTCACCTCTTCTAATCCTGTAGCTGGAGGGGCTTGCGTGGGTACAGGGCTAGGACCGACAATGATAGATCGGGTGATTGGGGTATCCAAAGCATACACTACCAGAGTAGGCGAGGGTCCCTTCCCCACAGAACTGGATGGGGAAATAGGTGATTTATTAGGCGATCGCGGCGCAGAATTCGGAACAACTACAGGTAGAAAACGCCGTTGTGGTTGGTTTGATGCGGTAATTGGTCGTTATGCAGTCCGTATTAATGGTATGGATTGTATGGCTCTTACCAAATTAGATGTCCTCGATGAGTTAGAGGAAATTAAAGTTTGTGTGGCTTATGAAATTGATGGCCAACGCTGCGAACACTTCCCCAGAAACGCCCGTCATTTTGCCCGTTGTCGTCCCATCTATAAAACCTTACCAGGATGGCAGGTATCAACAACGGAATGCCGCAACTTAGAAGACTTGCCAAAGCAAGCACTAGACTACCTAAAATTCCTAGCAGAATTGATGGAAGTACCGATCGCGATCGTCTCCTTGGGAGCAAGTCGTGATCAAACTATCATTGTTGAAGACCCAATCCACGGACCAAAACGCGCTCTTTTGCAACCAGACGGTAAACAAGTTGGTGTTTAGTCAAGGAACAGGGTTTGGGGTGTAGGAAGATGGGGATAATAAATCAATAATGATCTATTCCCTGTTCCCTGTTCCCTGTTCCCTGTTCCCTATTCCCTATTCCCTGACTACTAACAATTAACACATCAAAAGTAATATGGCTCTGACACTAGAATCTCAAAAACGCCCAGAAGGTATCAAACCCAAGGCTTTACGCCGTTCTGGTTTAATACCTGCTAATTTGTATGGTCACAACGGTACTGAATCAATATCTCTAGCAATTGAAGCAAAAACCGTTGAACGCTTGCTCAAACAAGCTGCTCCCAATAAGACTGAAATTGAACTCAATATCCCTGAACTTCAGTGGACTGGTAAAACCGTCATCCGCGAAGTTCAGATTCACCCAGCGAAGGGGACACCTTACCATCTAAGTTTTTTTGTGATTAAAGGCTAAAACAAGGTCTAAAGTTTGTCTTTACTAGCACTTACATTTTGTCATAATTGCTGAGGAAGCCAGGGTTCAACCCTGGTTTTTTTTGTTAAGCTATCAGGGTTAATATTTTCTCAAATTATCTCCGTCGATACTTGTCTGGGTTTACCTGTGTTTATCTGCGGCTAAAAATCCAACATTCAATATCTCATATCCCAATAATCTCTATGACAGAAGCAAATCTTCCAGCTTTAATTGAACAAATGTTACAGCCAGGATTTTACCCCCATGCGGTGATAGAACCAATACAACTAATTCAAACTCATGTTTCTTATGTACTGCTAACTGGGGATTATGTCTATAAGCTCAAAAAACCTGTGAATTTTGGCTTTTTAGACTACTCGACTTTAGAAAAGCGATTGCATTTTTGTCATGAAGAGTTGCGTTTAAATCAACGGGGTGCAGGTGAATTGTATTTACAAGTTTTACCTATAACTTTGAGAAGTGAACAATACCAGCTAGGGGGAACAGAAGAGGTTGTAGAATATGCGTTGCAAATGCACCAATTTCCCCAAGATGCCCTATTTAGTGAACTGTTTACTCAGGGGAAGTTAAATGAAATGCACTTGCAAGAATTGGGACGCGTGGTGGCTGAATATCATAGCAAAGCCCAGACGAATGATTACATTCGCAGTTTTGGGGAAGTCTCACAAGTGCGGTTGGCTATTAATGAAAATTATGAGCAAACTTTAAAGTATATTGGTGGACCACAAACACAGCAACAGTTTACGGAAACAAAAGCATATACAGAGAAATTTTTTACCCAACGTCCAGAATTATTTGCTAACCGAGTTACCAATAACTACATCCGTGAATGTCACGGGGATTTACACCTACGCAATATTGCTATTTGGCATGATAAAATCATGCTGTTTGACTGCATTGAATTTAATGAGCCGTTTCGCTGCGTTGATGTCATGTATGATGTGGCATTTACGGTGATGGATATTGAAGCGAAAGGGCGTAAAGACTTAGGAAATGCTTTTTTAAATGCTTATGTTGAGCAAACTGGAGATTGGGAAGGTTTGCAGGTATTACCTTTATATTTAAGCCGTCAAGCTTATGTACGGGCAAAGGTGACTTCATTTTTATTGGATGATCCTAATGTACCCGCAGAGGTGAAAGCAGCAGCAGCAAAAACAGCATCTGCATATTATCACCAAGCTTGGCAGTATACTAAGCCCAAACAAGGACAAGTAATTTTGATGTCAGGTTTATCAGGTTCTGGTAAAAGTACCACAGCTAGGTATTTAGCCCGTCAACTAGGAGCAGTTCATTTGCGCTCAGATGCGGTGCGGAAACATTTGGCTGGCATTCCTCTGTTAGAACGTGGTGGAGAAGAAATATATACACCTGAAATGACTCAAAGAACTTATGATCGGTTGTTGACATTGGGAATTACACTGGCTAATCAAGGTTGGCGTGTGATTTTAGATGCTAAATATGACCGTCAGCATTTACGCCAAAATGTGATTGCTCAAGCTACTCAACATCAATTACCTTTACAGATTATCCACTGTACTGCACCACTAGAAGTATTACAAGAGCGTCTTGTTAACCGTACTGGTGATATTGCTGATGCTACCGCTGATTTATTGGTATCTCAACTTAATCAGGCTGAACCTTTCACAGGCAAAGAACAACCATACATTAAAATATTGGATACTACTCAACCCCAAGAGCCACAATTACAAGATTTGATTTGAGGCAGGGAGGAGGCAGCAGTTTTTGATTTTTGATTCTTGATTTTTCTATTTCTAACATTATGGCATCTAACAAAAATATCCTCAGCGAAATATTATCTTCTTCGCCAAACTTTTTTTCTCAACTGGTGTTTGGGTTTCTGTTAGCTATTATCTCCAATTTTGCAGGGGCTTCATTAATACTAAGTTTGTTCTTAGGTATTATGGGTGGAGTTCTCTTAGGTTGGTTCACAACTGTTAACGAAAATAGCCCACAAATACCAGATGTAGCTTCTAATGATGGCATTGATGCAGCACTAAAATACTGGTTGTTTTTCATGTTTGGTTTTGTCTTTCTCGGTTATTCAGCACCAATGAGTATTTTATTTGGAGGTATAGCAGCTTTAAGTGGAGGTTGGATTATTGCCTGGTGGAGAAGTAAGGAAGAAACTAAAACTCAGCTATCAGATGAAATTTTAAAACCATTAGAAGCAGATATTGTAGAACCTCATGAAAGGAGTAGCAGAAGGCAAAAAAGAATTTCTTCCCGTCGCTATCGTCGTGCTTCAGGAAGTTTCAACTTTCGTTTTTGGCAAAGATAATATTGGGGACTGGGGACTGGGGACTGGGGACTGGGGACTGGGGACTGGGGACTGGGGACTGGGGACTGGGGACTGGGGACTGGGAAGAGTTTTTTCTAATTACCAATTTACCAATTACCAATTATGAATTATGTTTCTATATCTTTCTAAATTACTGCCTTTGTTTTTTTATCCTTTGGGATTAGCAAGTGTTAGTTTAATAGTGGCTTTGGTAACTTTGTGGAAACGTCCAAAGATTGCGGCAATTTGTATTTCTCTATCTTTAACTTTATTGCTGGTGTGTAGTAATGCTTGGGTGGCTAAAAATTTGGTGCGATCGCTAGAATGGCAAAATATCCCTGCTACTGAAATACCCCAAGCTGAGGCTATTGTGGTTTTAGGTGGTGCAACTAAATCAGCTATTTGGCCTCGTCCCACTGTTGATTTAAGTGAATCTGGCGATCGCGTGATTTATGCGGCTCAACTCTATCGGCAAAAAAAAGCGCCTATAATTATTTTGAGTGGTGGCCGCATTGATTGGCGTGGTAGTGGTTCTCCCGAATCAGCAGATATGGCAACTATTCTCACATCTATTGGTATTCCTTCAGAGGTAATGATTCAAGAACCAGATTCTTTAAACACTTATCAAAATGCTGTCAATGTGAAAAAAATCCTCGAAAATAGGGGAATTAAAAAAGTATTATTGGTGACATCTGCTATGCACACGCCGCGATCGCTTAAAATTTTCCAACGTCAAGGTATTGATGTAATTCCTGCACCCACTGACTTTCTAGTTAGTCGGGGTGAACTGCAAGAACTAGTCAGCACTCCCAAAGCCGCTATACTAAATTTATTACCTGATACTGATAACTTGAACCAGTTTACCAGTGCTTTAAAAGAATATATTGGATATTTTGTTTATGGCTTACGAGGTTGGCTTTAAAAATCAAAAATCAAAAGTCAAAAATTTTAAATTAACCCCTTTTAATTATTACTAATTACCAATGAAAGAACTACCCTACATTGTCCCATCACCTCAGACCGAAACTCAAGAAATTTTTGCAGTTCATCAAACATCTATAGAGTTTTATCACGAGGTTCAAACCCGTTCGGAAATTAAACGTTATTGTGAGTGGTACTACACAACCGCAGCAGAAAATAAAAGAGAGTTGGAAAAAATGCGCGGCGAACTTAATATTATGGGGTGGTTTCGTCGCCGCTAATGGATAATTAATTGAGATTAATTGAGATTGATTTAAATAACTTCTAATTCATTCTCGCGCAAATGAGCTTTAAATTTTTTACTAAACTGGACTAAAATCGGCAGATTAGCACTCACCGGTCTACCTTGCCATTGGGTGACAACAGCAGAAATTTCGCCTTCTGTACCTTTGAGGTCAAAAGGCTGATTGCGATGTTCAGGATGATGATAAACTACTACCGACTCTTTTACACGGACGCGATCGCTAATTTTCATAATATCATTTACATCTAGCTTTTGCTTTTCCACAACTATCTGCTATATAAAACCTAGACAAAGCTAGACTTTACTTTCTACTTCAACAGGAGCATGGGAGCGGTTATCCCTGAGTAGACTTACACGCTGTAGCCCAACGCGATATTTCTAAAGTTAATATCTTGAAAAAGACTACCACTATCATTGCTTGGTTTTCGCGTAGGCAATAGTCTTAATTCCATAGTTACTAAAAATATAGTCAAATATTTCTAGCTTGGTAAGGTACTACACCTTACAGGGCTAACTACAAGCCGCACTATTCGGTTTCTATCCTGAGATAGATTTCCGAACTACTTTTACTTTTTTCAGTTCTGATTTGATTAGCTACTCTTGAAAATGTTTTATTTCGTCTAATTTATAGGATTTCCTGGCACACAGGAGCTATGGTTAGGTTAATTCTAACTCTCCGCACTCTCAGATCAGGACTTTCACCACTTTCCAAGGATCTACGCTTCTTGAACTCCAGACTAATATATCACACACCTTCACATCTTACATCACAGTTCCAGACCAAAATTGATGATATTTTTGTACCACGGATGTTAATATTTGACTGTATCTGACTATATTTTTGTTATTTAAACCTAATACTGAATTTGCCTCGCCTGGTTGATTTTACCATATCTCGACATTCAAGAAAGATAGCTTATTCACGCTTGGGGCAGAATTGGTTTAGTTGTTGGGGAAGTTGCCGACAAACCTGGACAAAAGATTGAGGCTGAAATTGCCACCAAGCAAATAAACCTATACTTGTACCTCCCAGTAACAGGGCGAAACATCCTCCCAGGATGACAATTAGTTTACCGCGATTTAGTTCTTTAAGTAGAGTAGGGGCTGATTCTTCTGTCAATTCCAAATCCAATAAAGCCAGGGAACTGTCTGCTAAATAATCCACTGTTTCTGCTTCTGGTGCTGTTATTGCCGATTCCTCTGGTTCGATAGGTTGTGTAATCATTGCAGCAGGTTTAACAGGTACTAAAGAGGCTTGGGAAGTACGGCAAACAGTGAGAACAACAGATGTGTTATCTTGACCGTTTTTTTCATTTGTCAGTTTCACCCAGTTACGTGCAGCATCTTCCACAGTGAGTTTACCTGTTAAGAGTGGAACTGCATAATCCCGCCAGGATTGTTCTACCCAATCATCATCGCTTAAACCATCAGAACAAAGTAATAAAATGCCGTCTTCTTCCAAAATAAAGCGTTTAACGGAAAAGTTGAGGAATTCCGCTTCTTTTGTCCCTAATGCTTGGATTAGGGCATGGGCATTAGGTATTGTCATGGCTTGACGGTACAAAGCATGACCAAAGCAGACTTCCCTGTTGGCCATATCATCATCTATTGTCAGTAGTTGGCAATAGCTGGGAGTGATCCAATAAGCACGACTATCACCAACACTCGCTATATAAAGTTCATGGGCGTTTTCTGACTCCCATCCTGTGTTTGTAACTATGCGTTGCGGTAATTGTATAGCCATAACTAAAGTTGTGGCCATGCGTTCCCTACCTTGGCGGTGTTGTTCGTCATTCCGTGACCAAATCATATTATTCACCACCCGCAAACTAGCTTCTAATTGTTGCTGTAACAAGTCTGGAGGGACAATTTCTGTTTGTTCGGCTACATCTTGTAACCAAGCACGGATTTGTAGTTTCAAAGACTGAACTGCTAATTGACTGGCAACTTCGCCACCTTCATGGCCGCCAATACCATCACAAACTATTGATAGATGTTCTTTTAAATAGTTATCTAAATCACTATGGTTACTGGGGTAACAGCTGTCCTCATTGTGTTTCATCACAGGACCTATATCTGTAAAACCGGCAACTTTCAGCATTAGGGGTAATTCGGCTGCTGATGCTAGTAATAATTGATTAAGTTGATTGGTAATGGTAACTAAATCTACTTGACCTTGGCACATCTGCTGGATGATGTTGCCTAACCCTGCGGCTATTTCAGCTTTTGCTACTAGTACCCATGACTGCCAAGATTGCCCCAAGTCTTGTAAAGTTGGTTTTTCTGTGCTTGGCTGTAATTCTAACAACCGTATACACCAACCTTGAACCAGTAAGTTATCTGTTGATAGCAAGCTGGCAGCCACTCCCAATTCTGATAATGGTTTCCAGAGTTGGAGAATTTGCCATAGCCAGTATAATTGCCTAACTGCTTTTGCTTCTTCCCAAACTTCAGTAATGATGGGGTAGAGATTTCCTGCGGCATTTATAGGGGCATTTTCTAATAGGAGAATATCATTTGTGTCTGCGGTTGAGGAACTTGTAAATCCATAAGGCTGAGGGATATGTAACCGTTCTGGATATAATTTTAGGTAAGGAATTACTTCTGGTGGTAATTCTGCTGGGATTTCTGGTGGTAGTCCTGGTTGCGTATCCAGCCACATTTGTTGTGTAATTACTTCATACCTATTTGCAACTTTTGTTTGCGGTTGTATTGTTGCTGCTACTGAGCCAGTTGCCCAAAGATAGCGGTAAATTAGGGGTGTTTGACAATTGTAGCAAAGGCGATCGCCTTTATTGTTAATGGGTTGATCACAGTCTGGATTTGGGCAATGAATGATCTGCTGAGTAGAAATCATAAATGTATAAATTATAAAATTGACTTGCGATTAAATTTAGGTATCAAGGGCTGGCATTTTAGAATAAACTGTGTTTGTAGACTCCCGGTTATAGGTTGTTACTTAATTTAATCAAAAATTGCCGGCTAAAAATCCCAAGTTTTGTTTTTTGTTTTCCGTAAATTGTCAGGATTTGAGTGGAGCAGTTAATCAATAGTTCTCTATTCCCTGTTCCTGATTCAGATCAATTTAATTTATTGTCTGGGATGGCACTATGCCAATTTTTACCTTAATCTGGCTGTTAGCAGGTATAGTTCTGTGTTTAATGGAACTTTTGTTACCAACAGCTTTTGTAGAGTTCATGATGGGAATTAGTGCCTTGGTGGTGGCGTTAATTTCTTACTTGGGGTTGGGAAATTTATGGCTGCAAGTGCTGATATGGCTATTGCTTTCTAGTCTGCTAGTTGTGTTTTCCCGCAGGTTTTTGCAACCACCAACACGGAAGTCGAAAATTACTGATGCGGTGATAGGGGAAACTATCACAGAAATTTTACCAGGACAGGTGGGAAGGGTGCTATATGAGGGTAATTCTTGGCGTGCTAGATGTGATGATGACAAAATCAGCATAGAAACAGGGCAAAGAGTTTATGTGGTTAGCAGAGAAGGGACAACATTAATTGTCATGCCGGAAAATGTTTTGCATTCGTAGTTGTGAATTTAGTTACTACAGAGGAGAGTTATCAAAATGGGTGAGCTTTTTGTGTTATTTAGTTTAATATTTGGTAGTGGTAGTTTTGCCCTGCTGAAATCAGTGAGAGTGATTAATCAGGGTGATGAAGCTTTGGTGGAAAGTTTTGGTAAGTATAAGGATAAACTTGGACCTGGCTTAAATCTGATTAATCCTTTTTTCGATAACATTGTTTACAAACAAACTATCAGAGAAAAGGTTTTAGATATTCCCCCACAGCAATGTATTACTCGTGATAATGTTTCTATCAGTGTTGATGCGGTGGTTTATTGGCGGATTGTGGATTTGGAGAAGGCTTACTATAAGGTGGAAAATCTGCAAGCGGCGATGGTAAATTTGGTTCTAACACAAATTCGCTCAGAAATGGGACAATTAGAGTTAGATCAAACTTTTACTGCCCGCACTCAAATTAATGAACTTTTATTACAAGAATTAGATGTTTCTACAGATCCTTGGGGTGTGAAAGTTACACGAGTAGAATTGAGAGATATTATCCCTTCTAAGGCAGTGCAAGAATCTATGGAGTTACAAATGTCCGCAGAAAGACGGAAACGGGCATCAATTTTAACTTCTGAGGGTGATAGAGAATCTGCTGTTAATAGTGCTAAAGGTAAGGCTGATGCTCAACTTCTGGATGCGGAAGCTCGGCAAAAATCAGTGATTTTACAGGCAGAGGCCGAACAAAAAGCGATTGTTTTGAGAGCGCAAGCAGAAAGACAACAACAGGTTTTGAAGGCACAGGCGATCGCTGAATCAGCAGAAATCATAGCACAAAGAATGAAGGCTAACCCTGAAGCGCAAAAAGCGGTGGAAGTGCTGTTGGCTTTGGGTTATCTGGAGATGGGTTCTCTCATTGGTAAAAGCGATAGTAGCAAAGTAATGTTTATGGACCCCCGCACTATCCCCGCTACTTTGGAAGGCATACGCTCTATTGTCTCCGATGTCCCTACTGAGGTGATTGGGGACAAGTGATTGGGGACTGGGGTGCAGGGGAGCAGAGGAACAGAGGAACAGAGGAGAAAATTTTTCCTAATGACTACTGACTAATTTCCTGACATTGGTTACACAAGCCAAAGAATTCTAGGGTATGAAAGAAGACTTTAAATTTGTGGCTAGATTTTAACTCGTTCTCTAATTCATGGACTGGACATTGATGGATAGGTATGGAAAGACCGCATTGAAGACAAGTGAGGTGATGTCTATCTTCCTGGGTTAAGCTATAGAGGGCTTCACCGTTAGCCAAAGTCCTTACTTGTACTTTACCTTCCAGTTTGAGGGCTTCTAGTGAACGATAAACCGTGGCTAAACCCATGCTTTGACTACGGTTACGTAGTTCTATGTATAAATCTTGGGCGGAAATGCTTTGTTTAATGTTTTTCAAAAGGTTCAAAATCCGGTCTTGACTGCGAGTACGTATAGCTTTCATAACATTTTTTGATTTTTTTGATTTTAGATTGGAGATTGAGAATAATAAAAATTTGGTATCTTATGTGACTATTTTAAGTTAACATAAGTAATGACAGCTTTTTAATTGCCTAACTGATAGATTAGATTAACTAAGTTTCAACTCTGTGATTTTATTTTCAACCAGTGGGAACAGAAAAGTTATAGGATAGCGATCGCAGCATTCAGCAAAAAGCCTGTGCAAAGAAAATATTTAGCTAAAATTTTCGTGACGCTTCGGCCTTCAGTCTTAGATCCTGCTGGTGTGGCTGTACAATCTGGCCTCAAACAAATGGGATACGACAGCGTGGAACAGGTGAGAATTGGTAAGTACATTGAGTTAACCACTATCGCACCTGATGATACGAAAGCACGTCAAGACTTGAATCAAATGTGTGAGCAAATGTTAGCAAATCCAGTGATAGAAAACTATCGCTTTGATTTGATTGAAGTGGAATCACAAACTGGTGTTTTCTAGGTAATGGGGACTGGGGACTGGGAACTGGGGACTGGGGACTGGTAATATTTGATTATTCCTAATTCCTAATTCCCTATTCCTAATGACTAATGACCAATGACCAATGACTAAATTATGAAATTCGGTGTTTTAGTTTTTCCAGGGTCTAATTGCGATCGCGATGCTGCTTATGTTACTAGAGACTTGCTAGGACAACCAACGCGCATGGTTTGGCATCAAGATACTGATATTAGTGATATAGATGTAATTATTGTCCCTGGTGGCTTTAGTTACGGGGATTATTTGCGTTGTGGGGCGATCGCTCGCTTCTCTCCTGTGATGCAGCAAGTGATTGAACATTCACAAAAGGGTAAATTTGTCATCGGTATTTGTAACGGGTTTCAGGTATTAACTGAGGCTGGTTTATTACCTGGAGCGTTAGCTAGAAATCAAGATTTGCACTTTATTTGCGATCGCTCTCCCTTAAAAGTTGAGCGTAATAATTTACCTTGGACTCATGGTTATAGCGAGGGGGAAGTTATTACTTTACCCATAGCTCACGGAGAGGGGAGATTTTACAGTGACGAATCTACTTTAGCAGAAATCGAAGCTAACGGACAAGTTTTATTTCGTTATCAAGAAAATCCCAACGGTTCACTCAACAACATTGCGGGGATTTGTAATCGTCAAGGCAATGTTTTAGGCATGATGCCACATCCAGAAAGAGCAGCAGATAAAGCTTTAGGTAATACTGATGGTTTGCGTTTGTTTCAGGGTTTGTTGGGGAAGGTTGCAGCTTTAGTGTAATAGATTCCCGGCTTCTGAACGGAGTCGGGGATCTATACTTTATTTTATTTTATTTTTTATTTATTGATTAAGACTTGACTTGTCAAGTTGCAAAGGTTTATTATTCAATAATTGTAATTTTCAAGACAACAGTTAGGGGTGCAAATGAACAAAATAGCAATAAATCCAGACTTAGCCAATGTGGATTATACTGATTTATTGGATAAAATTCTCAGAGTATTACAAAATCAGCAGATATTTACAATTTCACCTGATGGAAAAAAGGTGATGATTAATATTAATGAAGTAGTTAATGAAGTTATTAAATTAATTCCTCATAACCCATTGGGAAACCAAAAAGCAGCACGTTCAGCAACTTTGAATTTTACTCCTGGTACTGAAGATTCATTTAGGGAGAAAATTAAGGAAATTTTAAAATTAATTCAGGATAAATTAACAGCAGAAATTCACACTAAAACAGGAAATTATCAAATAGATAGATTTACTTTTATCAAAAACTTAATTTTAGGTTTGCAGGAATTTCAAGGACAGTATAACAGAGATGATAAAACCAAAGAAATACTTTTAGATTTTACCTATCCCTTTAAAAAAGCCGAAAGTCTACAAAAACAGAGATTAACAATTAAAAGAGATGAAAACAACAAAAACAACCCTTTATTAAAAGCGCACAAAGTTAAGATTCACATAAATAAACTCCGTGATTTTACAGCTAATTTACTAGCAGGAATTAATAATTATATAGATGTAACATTTTTAGATGCTAATACACAAGATCGAGAAGATTTAGAATATATAATTGAGAACCTGGAGAAAAACACCAACTCCGATATTTACAGTTTACAAAACCTCGTCAACCAAGAAACACTAGGAAAACTAAAAAAACTAGCTAAAATTAGATATTTAGAATATTTATTAGAACAAATTGACGACAAAAATGAAGGGAGAATATATTTACAAGATTTAATCAGAAGACTAAAATTATTAGAAGAGTATATTAACGATAGTAACAAAGCAGATGGGGAATATGAAGTTAACTATGGGGGAATATCAGTTAATTATCAAACCCTGTTTTCTCGTAGTGAAGCTTATGATATATTACCAATAATTCCCGTCATTGAAGGTTATTTAGGAGAAGCAAAAAATCCCAACCAAGAAGAAATAGAATTTACCTTTGGAATTAAGTTAAAATTTAATGGTAAAGTGCAAACTGATGGAGGAAAAACAGTTTATGATTATCACCTTAACCTATTAAACCCAGATAGTGATACTCATAAAAAAGAACTTGCAGACGAGTCAACAAAATTCACCTTTGTCAATAAAATTTTGAAGACTGCATTTCTATATTATTTCATATTTGCATCACGTCCAGATTTAGAAAGTGATTTAGAATATAATCCCATTGACACATTAGAAAAAAATGTCTTACCCATATTAAGAGGTAATGACGACGAAGCAAAAAGAAAACTATTTAGGAGTTGGATCAAAGGTTTTGAAACATTAAAAATTAAAGATAAAATCAAAACTTTGAAAGACACCCTCACTAAATTAATTCAACATAAAACACCATTTCCAGCAAGAAATTATCCTGTACATATTTCTGTCAA
The DNA here is from genome assembly GCF_034931405.1 of Anabaena sp. UHCC 0451. Taxonomy (NCBI): domain Bacteria; kingdom Bacillati; phylum Cyanobacteriota; class Cyanophyceae; order Nostocales; family Nostocaceae; genus Anabaena; species Anabaena sp. UHCC 0451. The sequence continues at coordinate 32,639 of NZ_JAYGHA010000009.1, forward strand.
AAACAGTATTTTAGAAACAGACATTGATACTATAAATGAGAGACAAACCATATTTAAAGAAGCATTGCGGAGAAACTACAAAGACTGTTTAAAATACATTAACTTAGGAGACGCAACCACACAAGACAACTTACTGATCACCCTTCCTGGAAATATCAATATCAGTGAAATTCATTTCTTGGAGACAGAAGATAAAGAAACATTTGAAATGGAATATGATCTTACCCCAGGTGTGGGAGTTGTATCCGTGATATTTTTAGCGATGAAAGAAGGGGGTAATTTTTATCAGAAACACTTAAAACATCGTAATTTATTGGTGTTTCCCCATCGTTCAGAAAGTGATAAACTAGAAGCAAATCAAGAATTTATTTACAAAATCACCTATAGTTTACTTGCGTATCTTTCTCTTCATGTCATCTTAGAAAGACAAATATCAAAAGACGTAAAACCATTTATTCCTCTGTTGAGGATACACCTAAAAGAGAAAACTGATAACGCACCTATAGAGAAATTTATCGTTTCTTTAACTAGGGTATTATCCCATCTATTTAATGATGGATACCGCAGTAATGAACAAGGGATAGTCATTACTAACCCAGGAAATTTAAAATTTAAAATTCCTAATGTTCTCAGTTCTTTATATTCCGTATTTCCCAAAAAATTCATATTATCACCAACGGAGAATTTTCAATTTCAAGAACTTGATAAACTTGCGATCATCGTTGTTTCTAGTCGAGAAAGTGACAGTCGGTGGAATATCAAAGAGAAAAAATCTAATTTAATGGGTGAAATTATCACCATACAAACAAAAGGGAAAGAAGCGAGATTCCAACTTTTCAAAACTTTCTCAGAAAACTATGACGATCATCAAAAAATGTTTGAATATCCTACGGTTGTGGTTGATAATGTAGATAATCTTTACAAAAGAGGATACAGACACTTTATTTATATCGCAAAAGTTCCTTACAGTAGTACATTACATATTACTCAAGTAGAAAAAAATGAAGAATTATTTTTCATGTCTGAGAATGTGATTAAATCTTTAAAAAAAGAACGACATGATATTAAAATTTATCCGATGTTTTTTGAAAAATACTATGCAGTGAAGTTTGAAACTCCTAAATCTGCGTCTTTGTATATTCAGGATACTTTAGAACTGGGTAATTTAGTGGAGGATAGACATAAACAATCTGTAATTTTCTTTAATTTATTTAATGGTTTAAGTGTTGCAGATGATGTTAAATATCATGGGGTGATGTCTTATGCAACTTTGTTAAATATTTATGAGGGAATTTTAGATGATAAGGATATTAAGGAAGGGTTAATTTATGATGACAGTCAGTTGAAAAATGAGATTTTACATTGTTTAACTTTGTTCCATTTTTCCCGTTATGAAAAATCAGGTACAGTACAGTTAAAGTTAGATCCCTATCAAAATTTAATTGGGGATGAGTCTGTTAGTCAGTCTGCAATTTTTAAACATATTAGAGAGAAAGTTGATTTTAATTCTCTCGCTTTTTTAACTCAGGTTAAATCAATATTATTAGGTAAGGAATAAAAAACAAAACTTCTCTTTCTTTGCGTCTTTGAGGAAGATTTTTATTATAAAAACGAACCGCAGAGACGCAGAGTTCGCAGAGAGAAGAGGTTTTTGATAGTTTTTATAAGGTGTGAAATATGACTGCAAAAATAGCTGATGATTTAGGAAGATTGTTTGAAGTTGGTTTTAATATCGGGATTCTATCTTATATCCATAAAAATAATATTAAAAATCATTTTGGTGATTTATATAGTCAGGAGTTGCAAAATCTCAAGTTTGCAGAAATTAAGAAGACTATTGTTAAGAAAGTTATTGGTAAATTAGAACGAGAAATAGCGGAAACTTGGTGTCAGTTTTTTGTACAGAAGGGTTTTCTTTGTGGGTTAAATTTCTTTCGGGAGTATCTTAAATCTCTAGGATGTGTTAAAAATGAAAATTTTAGATATCTAGAAATTATCTATTTTCAATGTCGGTTTAATGGTGATAATAGTATTGGTACTCATGAAGTTGATGAAGTACAATGGTTTAAAAATGTTCTCTCTCAGTGGAAAAGTTTAGCAGTCACTTTTGGGGATATTCAAAATTATAAACAAGGTGGTGATTTTCTCAACGCAGATAGTTTGATGTTGTTGAAATATAAACATAATTATCGGGTTTTATGTCTTGATTTATCGGTGTTTTCTATCCACACTGATGAGGATTTACAAAATATTGATTATGTGGAAATTATTAGAGGTTTGTTATTACGAGATATCAATTATTTACGTTCTAAAAGTGTGTTTTCTAAGTTGCGTATTGATACTGAATCTCTGGGTTTAGATTTTTCTCCTAGTTTGAAGGAATATTTCACCGCTTTTAAATCTAAAGATAAGGAAAGTGCTAAATTAATTCAAGCTGGTAGTTATATTTATAGTTTCTGTCAGTTTTTACAAGCAAATTCTCTTCTTCCTGATGTTTCTAGGTTGGTTTGTAATGCGGTGGGATATAGCGATCGCTATTTTAATACTATCTCTATTCCCGCAAATAATCTAGAACTTTTTCACACTTGTTATCAAATTTATCAAGAACATGATAAAAAGGAAGAAATAACCGACGCACGTTATCGCGTTTTACAAAAAATCCAAATCAACGCATATCGCAGTTTTCAACAAGGTAGAAAACTGGTTAATTCACTTTTAGAAATTACTCCTAATACTATTAATATTTTACCACGTCATACAGAAACTATCACAGATTTTTTTAACTCGGTTTCTCCCGTACCTTCTGAGTTGGTTTCTCAATTTAATTTAACCGGAAATCCCAATTTTAGACAAGCGCACAACCAACTAATTAAAAGATATTTACTTTCTGAAAATACCTACATCTTTTTAACAGGAAATCCCGGAATCGGAAAAACTACCGCTATCGTTGATTTTCTCACTCAATATCAAAATGATGGTTTCCTTTTATTATACGTCAGTCCTCGCAAACAAGTCAATCTTGATATTATTGAAAAATTCAAAGATCGCAAAACTGGGAAATTAGTTAATGATCAAATTTTCGCTATCAATACTCACAGTAATTTGATTCAAGATAACTCTGGTAAACTCTCCGTTGCATATACATCAAACCAACATCAGCATGATTTTACTTTAGGAGATGTGCATTTTCTCAACAGTGAAAATATTGAAAGAAAATCTCGACGTAAAGACAGACTTGCACAGATAACAGATGATACTTTTCAAGATATGGGAACAAAAAATAAGGGGGTTTTACAGAGTATTTGTGAAGGGTTATATTATCTCATCCGGGATCAAAAGTATAATCAAATTATTGCTACCGCTTCTACCCAGTCTCTGAAAAAAACTGACTATGGTGATACTTTAAAACATCTAGAAAAAATCTTCCAAGACGCATACAGTACCAAAGAAAATAAAGTATTTCCTGAAAAGATGCGAAATATATCCCGCAGAATTAAACATCTATTTATTATGATAGATGAAATTACCGGAGATGAAGGAGGGGTAGAATTTTTAGAGGGGATTAAAAAAATGGTTAAAACCTATCAGTTAACCAACTCGGAAAATGGTTTTAATACTAAAATTATCGTCGCGGATGCTTCTATTGTTGATAAAAATGTTATTTGTCAACATTTAGAAGATACTTCTCCCGAACCGAATAAGGTTTATTTTAGAACCGCAGATACAAATATTCAACCTCTATCTGTAGAAAGTTTCACTTTTAAAGGTTCACCTGCTATCATTATTAATACTAACACCTACCCTGCACAAAGTTTAACTATTAATTATCAAATAATTGTCGAGTATTGTCGTTTTACTAATAGAGTTAAATTAAAAGATAAATCTGATTTAGAAAAAATATCTCAGGAAGAGATTTTAAAAGACATTAAAAAACTGCTGCAAAAATCTGATGTTGAACAATTTATAGTTTACATCCAAAATAAACCCAAATTATCAGAACTCATTGATAAAATTCAGTCAGAGTTAGGAAGAGATAACTTTGTGAAAAATATCCACTTCCTAGAAATACACGCGAATATTTCCGAACTGGAAAAACAAGAAATTAAACTACATCAAGAAAATGTCAAAGTTGTATTTATGACTGCTTCCGGTAGTCGCGGTTTATCCTTCCCCAAAGCAAAACATATATTAGTCGAAATTCCTAAGTTTGAAATTGAAAAAAACCTGATGGAAATAATTCAAGTTATTTACAGAGGTCGGGGAAATGATATTATAGATAGCCAGGATAAATACCTCACATTTTATTTAGCTGAACGTTCAGTTTATTATCAAGATGATCCAGAAATATCTATTAAAGAAAACTCTTTAAATTTATTAAATCTTCTCCTCATCCTCAAAGCATCTATCATGACTAGGATTCAAGGTTATGGTAATATCGGAAGGAAGAATTATTTACTTATCCCCATCGGTGGAAAATCAGTTTTTGCTGCGGGAGATACCTTTTCTAGTAAAATTGAAAATATCATTACCCAACTGAAAAAAGAATATAACCGCAATAAAAGTCACACTTCCTTAAAAGACGCATACACCAAACTAGAATTATTAATGGGTGATGGTGATTTTATCGTTGCTAAAAATACGGAAGAGAGTTATTTAAAGATTCGGGAAAATTTCAACAATACATTTTTAGAAGTTGCGAAAACTTTTGATAAGTTATTAGATTTTACCCCTTTGGAATTGGGTTATATTAACGGTGGTTTATTAATTGTACCCAGTCCAAAAATTGAAGAATCTTATCAAATGCGGTTTTTAGATATTCAAAACTATGTAAATATAGAATTATGGAATAATTTAAAAAGCATTAGTAAAAATCAAACCTACCCGGAAAGTCTCACATTTGCGGTGAAAGATGCAATAGAATTAGTAGAAAAATTAATTAATGCACCGGAGAAAACCCAGAATTATCTGCAAAAAAGTCAAAATACAGATCAGTATTATGCTTTACCGTTATTTGCGTTTATTAGTGGGGAAGTGATGAAAGAATACTTTGAAAGTAAATCAGAAGAACCTGAAGATCAACGTTTTAAAGATATCCTATCTATATATATTCGTTCATTATATCCCGTCGGTAACGTTTTACCCATAGGACATAACTACAAAGAATTTCCCTTTGTGGTGTTTAGAAGCTATAGTTTAGGAGAAATTAGAAATAAACTGTTCACAGAAAAATATCTGTTAAACTCCCAAGAATTAAATGTTCTCAATTTGATTCTTTCTCAAAATTCCTAGATCCCCGATTTCTTAAATACATCAGGGATCTTGATTTAATTATTTATTACTCTTCTTTAAATCTCCCTAATAATTCCTCACGAGATAATTGCAAAAGTAAGGGTGTAAATTCTTCCCTAGATAGGGTAATGATTTTATCAAGAGTTTGATCTAAATCAGGATCAACTTTACCAAACCGTACTTGCAAAATACTTTCGGCCATTGCACGACGTTCTCTTTTTTCTCCTTCTTCTCTTCCTCGCATTTCCGATTCTATTCTTTCTTTTTGTCTCACTTCTTCTTTAATTTGTTCTAATAATTCCTGATACATTTCTGATAATTTCATAATCAACTCCTGATCATCTTGATCAATATCCTTTTCTTTTTGCTGTCTGGCTGATAACATGGCTATTAAGTCATGTACTAATTGTATAACATTCTCTAGCTGTGGGTTATTGTTAGCTAATGCTTCTAATTCTTCCACTGCTTTTCTCTGTACCCTACCCCTACCTAATACCCTTAAAAATAAGGTTTCTGGTGTACTGGGTAACTGGTGAATAACGATAATACCTGTCCTTGATACTTCGTCTAATAAATAAACTCCTTTACCCCATGTTTGATACTCTAAACTCAGATCAACACCTTTGAATATTTCCTCTGATGCAGTAGGTGTTAATATCCATAAAAATGGTAATTGGTTTTCATTAATTCGGGTATTATTGCGTTTTGCTTGTCTTTCTAAGTTTGCATGGATATCAAATAATTTACCCATACAACTCCTGATTTCACTTTTACCAACAGGATTACGAAATGGTTCAAAAACTACGGAAGTTGCATGAGTTCCCATTTTTCCCAATAGTCCTAATTTTTCTATGTTTTCAGGATTTGAAGATGGGGTAAATAATACGTCTATCTGTCTTTTTTCTGAGATAATATCTTGACTGACTTCTACTTTTCCATAGGGTGTAAATATTTCTGTTAGATATTGTTTTGCAAACTGATCATGAATAAACCGAGTCATTGAATTTTGGATTTTAGATTTTGGATTTTAGATTGATTAAAAATTGATTATAAACAATTTGATGATAATTTAATCATCTCCATTCCCTAAATTCTTCGCACACAAATCAACCAACTCGCACCCATCACAACCAGGAGAACGCGCTTTACAAACTGCACGACCATGATATATTAATCTAATTGACCAATTTTCCCAATCTGGTTGGGGTAACAACTTCATTAAATCTTTTTCAATATTAATAGGTTCGGTATTTTTTGTTAACCCCAAACGCTGACTTAACCGCTTCACGTGAGTATCTACAGTCACCCCAGCATTAATACCATAAGCGTGCGCTAAAACCACATTTGCAGTTTTTCTCGCAACTCCTGGAAGCTTTAATAATTCTTCCATTTTGTTAGGAACAACTGAGTTAAAATCATCAACAATCATCCGACAAGCAGCTTTGATATTTTTGGATTTATTGCGATAAAAACCCGTTGAACGGACTAATTCTTCTAATTCTAATATATCCGCATTTCCTAAACTTTCCGCATCAGGAAAGCGACTAAATAAAGCTGGTGTTACCTTGTTAACTCGTTCATCTGTGCATTGTGCGGAAAGAATAGTTGCTACTAATAATTGTACTGGAGTTTCATAATTTAAAGAACAAGTCGCATCAGGATACAAACGATGGAGACGAGAGAGAATTTCTAAAGCACGTTGCTTTTTTGATGATTTTTTATTAGTCACATCAGCAATTTTTTTTAATATAATATGTTCTCGTTCCCATACTCTGTATGGGAATGAATTGTATAAGGCTCTGGCTTTTTTGTCAAATAGAGGTAGAACCTCTTGATCACATTCCCAGTCTGAGACTGGGAACGAGATGAAAAGCTAAAATTGGGTTACAATCCCTGGAATAATTGTTGTACAAAATCTAATTGAGTGGTTTCTTTGACGATTAAGAAAATACCTAATCCTAAGAGTAACACTAAACCAGTTTGCATTACACCTTCTTGAATTTTTGCAGGTAAGGGTTTACCAAATAAACCTTCAATTAGCAGAAAAGCCAATTGTCCACCATCTAAAGCAGGTAACGGCAAAATATTTATCACTGCTAAATTAATACTAATAATTGCTGCAAAAGATAACAAATTAGCACTATTATCTGCTGCTAATTTAGCACCAATTTTCACAATATTAATTGGTCCAGAAACCTGACTAGCTGTTGCTTGAAAGTTAGTAAATAGCTGTCCAAATCCTTTAACTGTCCCTACAACTAACTGTTGAAATCTGTTAGCAGCAACAGTAAAAATCTCTGTAGGATTTTGGGGACGACGATAAACAGCTTTACCATTTGGTCCTAGTTCAATCCCAACCAACCCTTTACCATCAGCACTTTCTTTAGGGGTTAATTTTAAGGGTATTTGTTCATTTTGACGCTGAATTTTGAGGTCAAGTTGTTGATTTGGATGTGTTTGAATTTCTTTGGTCAGCAATAAGGTAGAATCGTTACCAGCAACCAGTTCTTGACCATTGACGCTAAGAACAATATCACCTTCCCGAATACCAGCTTGATAAGCTACTGATTGTTCATTTACAGGTTTGACAATTACACCTGGTTGATATTTAAATTCTTGGGGAATACCCACAATACCTATTTGCAAAGCCAGGACTAAATAAGCAAATATTAAGTTTGCTATCACACCGGCACTAATGACGATCGCTCGATCTAAAATAGGACGATTCCGCAACAAATTGGGGTCGTTGGGGGGAATGTCGCTATCAGGATCATCATCGGGAAAACCGACAAAACCACCCAAAGGAAAAGCGCGGAGAGTATATTCCGTTTGTGATCCTTGGTACTTCAACAGAATAGGACCAAAACCCAAAGAAAAGCGGTTAGCGTAAATACCTTGGGAACGTGCGGCTATAAAGTGTCCTAACTCGTGTACTAAGATCAAAATAGCCAAAACTGCGATCGCTGCTAAAACTGACATAGAGCAAATTAGTCAAAATATTTCGGATATATATCTTTATTGTAGTTTGGGAATTGACCAAGAAACTCAATCTGCACCATCTGAAGAAAAATTAACTAAGTCCAAACCCTCTTCTCTCCTGCCTCATCTTCACAATAAATATTCACTCCCACTTACTTATTTGGTTGCAAAACTTGTTATAATATCTGCCCTGGATGACCAAAATCAGCAAATAGTCCCCCTACCTGGGAAGTTAGCAATTTTCTTTATTTTATACTCAACACGGCTTAATCATTTGATTCTGTGGGTAGGGGTTTAGCAGTGCTAAACCCCTACAAATCTGGGTTTTTCGTAATTTTGTAAAAGTCCATGTCTCAACCGTGTTTAGTATATCCTTTTCCAAGCAAGTTCTTGGGTATTTTCATCCCAATACCAGCGTAATAAATTAGCAGGATGATGGGGGGCAATTGTGTGTAAATTTATCGCTTTTCTGGGTGCATCTGTAGCTAGAAAAATGGCTTTTTCTACATCACAAATTCCCCATTTTACTAAGTTCTGAACTCCCGTTAATAAAGGAAAAGTTGTACCAGATAAAGTTCCATCTGCTAATCTAGCTGTACCATTTGTAACTGTAATTTTCCGATCATCCCAAGGATATTCACCATCTGGTAATCCTAACGGTGCTAGAGCATCACTGACCAGAAATAAACCTTTACTGGCACGCAAAAGAATTTCTAACATGATGGGGACAACGTGCTGTCCATCAGCAATAAAACTACACATCACATCGGGATTATTCATAGCTGCACCTAATAATCCTGGTTCGCGGTGATGTAATGGAGGTGTGGCGTTAAAAGCATGAGTTACCATGGTTGCACCGCCCGCAAATGCTTGTTGTGCTTGTGCTGCTGTGGCTTGGGAATGTCCTAAACTAACGGTGATACCCAAAGAATGTAAATAAGGGATAACTTCACCTGTAGAATCTAATTCTGGTGCTAGGGTAATGACTTTGACAATTGAGGCGTAGTTACCTAATACCCGTTTGACTTCGTTCATTGTCAAGGGTAGTAAATATTCAGCCGGATGTGCGCCTCGTTTACCATAGTTCAAAAATGGACCTTCCAAATGAACTCCCAGGATTTTTGCGCCGGACTTTTGAGTATAGTTAGAAATGAGGGCGAGCGATCGCTGAATATTTTCGACAGAAGTCGTCACCAGAGTTGGTAAATAACCATCAACTCCTGCATCCCATAAAAACTGGGATATTTCGTCTAACCGCTGGATATCTTTTTCCGTCAACTCAGGAAAAGCTAAACCCAGTCCTCCGTTAATTTGTAAATCAACCCCACCTAAAGAAACCCAATCACCAGAGACATCCAAAATTTGTAAATCTGGTGGTGAAACTCTTTGGCAAACTACACCCATGGGCAAAATTTGCTCAATCATACCATCTTGATTGACCCAAATCATCTGCAAATCTTGATAACCGGGTACTCGTGCATTGATAATATCGACATTAGACAGGATGGGATTTGGTGTTGCTTTGGTCATTACCCTAGCCAGAAACAGCTGCATCTCAACCGATTGTAGATGTAAACATCGAAAATTAATCTAAAATCTAAAATCTAACATCCAAAATTCTATGAGTCTTCAAGTTGGTATTATCATGGGCAGTGATTCCGATTTGCCTACAATGAAAGAGGCGATCGCAGTTTGTGAAGAATTTGGCATTGAATATGAAGTAGCCATTGTTTCTGCCCATCGCACCCCAGAACGGATGGTGGAATATGCCCAAACCGCACATCAACGCGGTATCAAGGTAATTATCGCTGGTGCTGGTGGTGCTGCCCATCTGCCTGGTATGGTAGCATCTTTAACTCCATTACCTGTAATTGGTGTTCCCGTAGCTACTCGCAATTTACAAGGTGTAGATTCTTTATACTCTATTGTGCAGATGCCAGCAGGTATTCCCGTTGCTACAGTCTCTATTGGTAATGCTAAAAATGCCGGACTTTTAGCAGTTCAAATTCTGGCTACAAATGAACCAGAATTACTAGAAAAAGTTCAGGCATACCGACAAAGTTTATGCGATATGGTCATGGCTAAACAAAACAAATTGCAAGAACTAGGCTATAAGCAATATTTACAACAGATGTTTTAAAGCTTTGGGCGAATATAATTCACTACTACACAAGCCAAGTCCCTTCGGGTTCGCCAGTTCCCTACGGCGGGAAACCGGCCTACAGGACTGGTCTCACCACCTGCGTGGACTAACGAAAAATCAAGGTTTTGAAACCCACGGAGGTGGGTTTTGTCTGTGTAGCCGCGACTTCTAGTCGCCAGGACTTTTCAAACATCTTCTAAGATTTATGCTGATTAATAGCATAATTCATAAAAATAATTTGCTCTGCATGAAATGATGGTGGCATCAAACTGTGAATTCTATGATCTAGCCCATCGTGCATGACATCAGTGGGTAAATTAGAATGGTCTAAACCTAAAGTATGTCCAATTTCATGGGTGATAGTATTAGCAATTAAATTAGATAATTGCTCTAAATTCAAATCAGCACAATAGGAAGCATGAAGTATTTGATCTATCCTCACAGCAGCCATATTTGTCACTTGACCAGGACTAAAACTAGCAATTCCTAAATAGTCAACTGGTTGGTGATGAAATAGTACCTGAACATGAGTAAAGTTTTGATTCCACTCTCTTTGATCAGGAGGTTCTGATGTCAAAAATATATTCACACTTCTAAAAGCACTAAATACTTTAGATAAAGCATCTTCCATTAATTTGATCAAGGTGCTTTTTTCTTCAACACCAAACATAATTGCTGAAATATCAACCCAAATACAATGGCGAGTTTTTTGAGTGTTTTCAGCAAGTAACCGACTACAAAATGGACAAACTTGCCAATTTATATGAATCAGAGAACGGCAACCTTGACAGCGGGGTTTTACTGGCCTTTCCAGGTTGATCCGTTCCCAAATTGGAACTCGTAACTTACGATGTGTTTTTTTGAGATTTAAGCGATCGTAAAGCGACATTATTCCTTAAATTTAAGAGTATGATTGCACCAATTCTCCCAAGCCATTGACACTGACACCATTGCCAACAGCTGCCATTTTCCACTCATTATTGTGCCGATAAAGTTCAGCTAAAACCATTCCTGTCATACCATTATACTCTTTTCCAGAAAGATTATATCGCGCCAGTTCTTTGTTGTTAGCAACATTAACCAAACGCACAAAGGCATTTTCAATTTGGCTAAAGTCTTGTTTACGAGTAATACAATCGTAAATATTGATGACGAACACCAACTTAGTAATTTCGTTAGGTATCCGGGGTAAATCAATAATAATTACCTCATCATCACCATCACCTGCACCAGTTAAATTGTCTCCTGTGTGAGTAATTCCTCCTGAAGAATGCTGGAGATTACCAAAATAAACAATATTCCCTTTATCTGTTAATTTTCCATTGCTATCCAGACAAAACACAGAAGCATCTAAATCATACTCATGACCACCACCACCAAAATTACTAAAAAATCCCCCACCCGAACGTTTTGACACATCCCAACCCAGTCCACACATCATTTTGCTCAGACCGGGAGCTTCTTTGGAAAGTGATATTCTTTGTCCTTTTTGTAGATTAATTGCCATGATCATTGACTCCTAGATTTTCTGCTAACTAAAACGATCTAATAATGCTTTTAATCCACCTTGATAGCCAGAACCTACAGCATTTAAACGCCATTCTCCATCCTTCCGATACAGTTCAGCCATGATCAATGCAGTTTCAATCGAATAGTCTTCAACTAAGTCGTAGCGAATTACTTCCTGTTTATTTTCAGCATTAACAACCCGGACAAAGGCATTTTGAACTTGTCCAAAATTTTGACCCCTTTCTGCGGCTTCATGAATAGTCACAGTGATCACTATTTTTTGGACATCAGCAGGAACTTTGGGCAAATTAATCTTGATGACTTCATCATCTCCGTCACCCATACCTGTCAGATTGTCCCCTGTGTGTTGAACTGATTTGGCTGGATCTGGGCTGGTGAGATTATTATAAAAAATAAAGTGATTATCAGAAATGAGTTTTTCATTACTCCCCAAGATGAACACTGAAGCATCTAAATCAAAATCAAAGCCAGTATCCATGACTTTGACATCCCAACCTAAACCAACAAATACTTCCGTGAGTCCTGGTGCAACTTTATCCAGTGATACTCTTTGTCCTTTGGTTAATGATATTGCCATTATTTGGTAGACTCCTAAAATTTTTATCTCCTGATTTTCCAGCCAATTATTAATATCTAAAGTTCTTTTTTAGAATATTTAATATTGGCAGAAAAAATTAGTCTAAATATGTGACTTACTAGCACAATAAAAAAGCTGTAACTATTTGGGTTAAATTTCTTAGACAAATATAAATACAGCAATGTTGATGCTAGTTTTTTACAGAAATGCTTTAAGTAAGGACAATATCCAACTTAAAACAACATGACAAAATAGATTTAATCTGTTGTTAATCTAGAGCCTTAATTTGCTGCTTAGGTAATATTACAACTAGATATGATCTAACTGGGGTTTGTCTAATCATTATTAAATATCTTATTTTTCCTTCTGTAATCCGTATTTCTGCGTAATTAATATTTTGTAACCATATTGTATGATTTGATTAATAATCAATTACACTTAAGAAAATATACTGGGCTAATTAATATTAATTAATATATTTTTCAGGACTTACGCAACTGGCACATTGGTAGGGTGCGTCAGATATCAAAAATCTGTTTATTTACAGGATTTATGCAGTCTGACGCACCCTACAACAGATTTCGGGTGTGACACTTGGGTAAGTCCTATGTTTTTATATATTAATAGATGCAAAGTATTGTAAACTACAAAATAGGTAAGATTACATAAAACAAGTTACTTTAGTTTACTTTCTCACTCAAATACTCTTGCAGTATTTATGACTTCGTATTCTAAGTATAATAACTTAGAAGATAGTTTTTTGATATGTTAATTTCATTAATCATTAATTATTTCGTCTTCTGGGTATGTCATAAACCATAAAATCTTGAGCCATAATAGTTTTAGGAAAAATAGCGCGGGCTTCTCGAAGTAAATCTTTTAACTCAATGGTATTTCCTGGAGTATAGCGGGGACTAAAATGAGTCATAATTAATTGATTTACCCCTGCTGAATAAGCCGTTTGTGCTGCCATTGTGCTAGTAGAATGCAATCTTTGAAAAGCCATATCTGCATCCTGATGGGCAAAAGTAGCCTCATGAATTAAGACATCTGCATCCTGCGCCAACTGCACAGCACCGTCACAATAAACTGTATCTGTACAATAAACAAATTTGCGGCCAATTTCCGTCGGTCCACATAATTCACTACCATCAATTACTCTTCCATCTTCCAGAGTTACTGTTTCACCGCGTTTAAGTCTTCCATAAACTGGACCAGAGGGAATTTGTAAAGCTTTGGCTCGTTCTACATCAAAGCGACCGGTGCGGTCTTTTTCTTCTACACGATAGCCAAACGCTGTGATACGGTGATGTAGTAAACCACAGCTAACGATAAACTCATCATCTTCGTAAATTACCCCCGGCTGGACAGTATGTACCTTGATGGGGTAGGAAAAGTGAGTGTGAGAATAACGTGAGGCGGCTTGTAGGTATTCATTTAAACCAGATGGTCCATAAATATCAACTCGTTGCACATTACCAGCTAAACCACAACTGGCGAGAAGTCCCATCAAACCAAAGATATGATCCCCGTGCAGATGGGTGACAAAAATTCGGGAGAGTTGGCTACTTTTCAGGTCACTCCGCAAAATTTGATGCTGTGTACCTTCACCACAGTCAAACAACCATAGTTCTGCCCGTTGTGGTAATCTCAGTGCGACACTGGAAACATTACGTGATCTTGTAGGTACACCGGAACTTGTTCCTAAAAATGTTATCTGCACAGCGTTTTTTAGCCTTCTTATCGCTCAGTATCAAGATTTATTTCTTATAATTACACATTTGTTGAGCAAAATCATTTCGGCAATCAGCCACTTGGGAAGTAGCAAAATGCCAACATTTCATTTAATTTAATTATTTATCTATGATAACTCACAATGTATCCAGGCCAAGATAACTCACAAATAGTTCCTTGCGGATAAATGGGAATCCGTTGAAATTTACCTTGAATTTGTCGAGCTAAATGTTTAAACTGTTGTGTTCCCCTACCTTCTTTTGATGAGTTCACGCCTAAACCATCATCTACAATACTCAGTGTATACCAACCTACAGATAAAGAACAAGTAACTTTGAGACAGGTTACTTCTTTAGCATATTTGCCCACATTACACAAAGCTTCTTCCAAAAATCGGCAGATTCCGCGCTTGTTTTCCATGCTTAAACTACTTTCATCTACAGGTTCAAAATTACGAATTTTTAACTTGATGGTTTTAAAGCAGGGGAAATCTCGCTCTAAGGTGTAACTATAAACTTGATAGAGAATTTCATGCAGAGGATCTTGTAAATTGATAATCATAGTATTTCCTAAGTAAAGGTTTGCTTCTTGAGTCAGGTTTTCCTGTTGCCAAAATTCATAAATCCCCCGTAATTCTTGGTTTAATTTTTCTAGTTCTTGTTCTATTTCTGGAATGAATTTATTGATTGATAAGTCTTCTCCTCTCACAAGTCTCAAAACTCTATCTAGACTTTGTAGTGGTCCATTATGAATTGTCTCAAATACAATATCAATGATAGCTTGTCTGGCTTTAATTTCTGATTTCATACTTTGGCTATATTGATATAATGCTGTGATGGCTATAGCATTTAAAGCCAAAACTAAAATTACTGAGAATTTGGGAGTTAAGCAACCCCAAATTAATAAGATACAGCTAGAACTAACGAGGTTAGATATAGTAATACCAATAACGAATATATTTTTTATTGAAGATTTTTTGCACATCCAGATAAATTTACATCCGGCTTTAATTGCTTGGCACAATTTAGACTGCATAAGCTTTAGCTCCAGTCTGGATAATTAGTTATATTGAGTCTGTTGCAAAACCCATCCTCTAAGAATAACAAATGATGTTTGAAAATTAATTAGTGTAGAGTAAACAATCAATACCCTATGTGCATTTCAACAATCAAATATTAGTCTTGTATCTGTTTGAGTGAATATTTGATATTTGGTAATTAGAAAAGATAATTTGACTAACTAAATCAAATTTATTGATGGACATTAATTATGCTAAATGCAGAGATTAATCAATTAAACCTTCTTCTCTGGCTCGTTTTTCGGTTTGAATACGCATATTTTTACCTTCTTCGGGGTAAACGTTTAAGGCATCTTGTAATTTACTCCAATAATGACGTACCATCCGTTCAGAAACACACATTTTTTCAGCCATTGCTTTATCTTGTAATCCTTCTTCAAAAGCTAGAATTAGCACTTTTAGCCACTCTGGTTTTACTTCTAGTCCTGAGTGAATTCCTTTAATATCTTTTGTATGAGTTAATCCCTGCAATGCCCAATCAACTCTTGTGAGCATTTCCTGGGTAGAAAGGCTTTTATCCGCAATTGTAAAACCTCCTTTATGGTTATCAATATCTAAACGAATACGGACTAAAGTTCTCACATGGACGCTTTGGACAATAATATTTAAGTTGGGATATTTTTTCATCAAAATCTTCAGTAATTGAATACCGTTATCAGGTCGTGCTGTGATTCCCTTTTTTTCAGGAATAGAGAGATCCATAACTATCAAATCAGGTTGCGAATTAGTAACTTGATCAAGAGCATCATTAGCATTGATAGCAGTTATACATTCAGCACTAGGATAGTTTTTTTGGATGGCATCAACTGTTCCACTTAGAACTGATTCATGGTCGTCAATTACCAAAATTTTCAGCAATTTATTTGCTGACAAAATTTCTTCCATAGTTATAATTTAATGATGATACAACCAGGCAAGTTTTAGTTTTTATTTAATGCAATCTCATCTGTTTATACTAACTAAATTGTATTAGCTATGATTTATTTGCTATGAGGTATCTGACCCTTCATCCTGACTTTTTTTAATAAAAAATTGACACTAGTTTGATGCGAACATTTACTGAATTAAAATATTTACCAGCAAAAATACCAAGCGATGCGGAGATTCTTGCTATTGTAAAAGCATTTGCCAGAAATTAAAAATTCAAGACTATCACTGAGATATTTTAATTCTGGTAATTCAGATAAAAACATAAGATTTGATGTATCAGTATAGGTAATTTTCACGGTTAATGTTCTTGTATTTTCCTGTGGTTTTAAACTGATATGAATTGCAATAGGTGTGGAAAATCCTCGTAAAGTTATTGTCAGTAGTTCTTCTAAAGCCATTAAAATTACGAGACTAGATTCCATAGACTCATGTTGCCATGATCTTGGCAGATCAATATGAAAATATACATGAGAATTGGATTCTACCCAGGGGTCTAATAGAGACTGAATTGAAAGTGGTAAGCTATCTTGAATATACACTGGACACAAGCGATCGCTCAATTGTACTAAAGAGTGATGAAAATTATCAATTTTTTTGATGTATTCGGAAATCTGATAAATTGATAAATTTGGATCATCTATTTTTAATACATCTAAGCTACGACGAATTGTGCAAGATTCTTGTAACAAGCTATCCCGGATATTTTCGGCTTCTAGAAAAAGTTTTTTTGATTGTCTATGAGACCACCACTGTAATGCTTGTTGAATTCTCTGTTCATAGGTCATAAACTTGACAACTTTTATGACTTGAGTGTGATTAATAGGTAGTTAGCTTAAAAGAATGCAGAATTTAGAATTTAGAATTACGTTTTGCAACGGGGATTTTAACCCGACGCAAAACCTGCTGCTTGTAGAAGCAGGGGACTTTAACCCCCAACGGTAAGTTAAACAAGATGCAATATTATTTTTATAAATCAGTAATTAACCTTGCTTTTCGCAAAATAAACTTCAGTGCAGTCTCTTCTCTGGAAATAATGTCAGCTTTGACTTCCATACCTGGTTGAATATGACATTGAAGATTCCTACTACCAAATTGAAGCTTTTCTGGTTGAATAGTTGCTTCAAAATAACTACTGGATGTAGCTATACCCTGAGTATTATTCTGGGTTCTCATAACATCGGGGGAAATAGTTTTAACAACACCTTTAAGTGTGCCATAATCAGGATATGGGCAAGCATCAACACGTAATTGGACTTTTTGACCAACGGCAACTTTTTTGATTTCAGCCGTAGGAATGATAGCTTTAATAAACAGAGAAGCATGATTAGGAACAATCTCAGCAATAGATTCACTAGCACGTACTACTTGACCAGTATTGCGTAAATTAAGTGTAAGAATAATCCCGTTACTAGTGGCAGTAATAATGCTTTTTTTGATCTGATTTTCTAGTTTTTCAAGTTCTTTTTGTGTTTGATTAATTTGGCTGTTCAATTGTACTTGACGCTCAATTAATGCCTGTTTTTCTTTGTTGAGAATAGCGATATTAGCCTTGCCTTGAGCAGTTTCTTGGGCAATACGTTCTTGTGCCATTATCACCGTTGCTGTAGTTGGATTTACCGCAGCTTTAGCTGATTTGATTTTAATTTTAGCTATTTCCAATGATTTTTGTTCAGCTTCTATTCTTAATTGTATCTGCTGAACAACTAATTTTTTCTGCTCAAATTCTCTTCTGGCAATTGCACCAATTTGTGATAATTGTTCATAGCGATCGCTATCTATTTTTGCAAAATCTAAATCAGCTTGAGCCTTTTGTAAATCTGTCTTGGCTTTTTGCCAACTTGCTTCTGCTGATAGAAATTCACTTTGGGTATTAATTTGCCTTTCTTGATATTCTCGTTGTGTGCGTACTAAATCTGCTTTTGCAGTAGCAACAATTGTCTCTATAACTTTTTTTTCAGCCAAAATCTGACTATCTAAAATACGGATTTGAGCATCAATTTGAAATAGTTGTAAGTTACTTTGTTCAATATTAACTTGCAGTTGGCTTTTTTTTATCATCAATTGCTCAGTATCAAGGGTGGCAATTATATCACCTGTTTTTACAACCTGATTTGTTTTCACTAAGATACTTTTAATAGTTCCTTCTATCTCCGGTTGTACCACACGAATTTCTCCCATAGGACGCACAGTAGCAGCTGCTTTGACTGTGACATTATATTTGATCCATGAAGAGAGAGTAATTGCACTAGCAACTGTGCTAATCAGAAATATTCCTGTTAAAGATGTCCAACGACTAATAGGAGGAAGAAAATTATCATCTTCTACTAAAGAAACAAGTTTTTGATTATGAGTGTAAAGCATAACTACCTGAATAACTAACAACAATTAAGGAATTAGAAAATCTAAATGTTCTCCTGTTTTGGCTTTTAAATCCTCTAAAGAACCTTGCAGTTTTAACTTTCCCTGATCTAGCAAAACAACCCAATTAGCACGATTAATTACTTTAGGTCTGTGAGTAATTAAAATTGTGGTTTTATTTTGACGATGTTGAAATAATTGATCCAAAACTTGCGCTTCACTGACAGGATCAAGTCCACCTGTTGATTCATCTAAAATCAAAATTGGTGGATCTGTAACAATAGCCCTAGCTATGGCTAATCTTTGACGTTGACCACCAGAAATATTAGCGCCAAATTCACCTAAAATAGTTTGATATTTTTCAGGTAATTTACTGATGAATTCATCAGCACCAGAAATTTGACAAGCTTTGACAATTTCCTCAAATGCAACATCAGGCGCTCCCAAATGGAAATTTTCCACAATAGAACGACTCCAAAAATGAGCATCTTGGGGAACTAAAATTACCTGTTGACGGAGACATTCTAAAGAAAGGTCTTGGAGGTTATAAATTCCCACACGAATATTTCCAGATTGGAGTTGATATAACCCAGCAATTAATTTAGCAATGGTACTTTTACCACATCCAGATTTACCAATTACAGCAACAATTTGACCACCAGGAATTGTTAAAGAAAAATCATCTAAAAGGTCAATTCTGCCAGCATAGTGAAAGTTAATATTGCTACAAACTATGTCAGAATTATCAAGAATTGTCGCAAAAGGCTTTTTTCCATCTCCTTCATTTTCTGGAGTCGCATCAATAACTTCCGTCAGACGTTGGACGGCAGTTTTCGCACGAGTAAATTCTTCAACAAAGCTAATTACAGTACCAATTAAACCCAAGAAATTACCATTCATGGAATTAAATGCAAGTAGCTTACCAATGCTGAGATTTTCACCTGGATTAATCACTAAATAACCACCAAACCATAGTAAAATAACGCCACCTATACCAGCCACAAAGCCAGAAAATGTATTGTTAATGATGCCAATTTGGATAGTACGGAAGGTGAGAGTAGCTAGACGACCAAAACGACTTTCTAACTCATCCCAAAACTGTGGTGCAGATGCGGTTGTTTTCAGAGTTAATGCACCTTTAAAGGTTTCTACTAAAACTCCTTGTGTTTCAGCTTCTTGCACTAACAATTCACGAGTTTTTTGCTGTAGTGTCGGCTGAAATATAATTGTAGTTAAGGTCATGACCACCGAAATTGATAATGCTACTGCTGTTAATTTCCAGCTATAAAAAATCATGAACCCTAGAGAAATTAACGCAATAAAAAATCGACTAGGTAGACTGACAACTAATTGAGCTACTAATTGATTAATCTGTTCAATATCTTGCAAACGACTAACAACTTCACCACTGCGTCGAGCTTCGTAATAACTCAGAGGTAAGCGGAGAATTTGCCGACCAAAATCTAAAACTAGTCCTAATTGTAAACGTTGAGCAAAGTGAGCAATTAAGTTAGACTGCACAAACGAAAGACTATTAGAAACAAAATTCATCACTACTACAGAAATCGCTACAGTAGTAAGTAATTTTGTGTCACCTCTCACCAGCACATCATCAGTGAGAATTTGCAATAAAAAAGGAGAAGCTAAAGATAGCAAACCCAAGACTAAATTGAGAGGTAAAGCTTGGACTAAAATGGCGCGATAAATCCAAACTCTTCGGAAGAAACGCCAAAAACCTGCTGTTTTATCGCTCTCTTGTTCAAAAAAGCGAATTGGGTCTGGTTCTAATAAGAGAATTAACCAATCTTTCCAACCTTCAATTAAATCTTGTTTAGAAAGATGACGCACCCCGACTGCGGGATCTGCAATTAGAAAATTTTTGCCTTTTTTACCATATAAAACAACCCAATGATTCCCTTTCCAGTGAATAATTGCTGGTAAGGGTGCTTCATTCATTCTATCAAGCACTTCTGGCGAAGTCTTAACTGGATTAGCTTTAAAACCCAGTGTTTCTGCACCTCTTCTTAACCCTAATAATGTGGTTCCAGATTGTCCAGTTCCAACAGCTTCACGAATGCGGTTGAGGGTAAATGTATGACCATAATATTTGGCGATCGCCGCTAAACAAGCTGCACCACAGTCTTCTGCACTGTGCTGTTTAACAAATTGAAGTTTCATAAGCAAAGCACCCTATATAGTTGTATATATAAGTTAGAGATGCTGATAGTTTATTTGTTTATTTTTGTAAGAGTTATTACCGTTAAATGGAAATCACTATGATGAATCCCTGAGTGATAGTCTGGCTTGAAAATCTAATTTCTTTATTTAATACAATAGCCAAAATAGTAAGCTGAAGAAGTCGTTTAAACTGCTATTCTTTCTCCGTCCACGTCCACTACCTAAAAAAGATGAATCCATGCCAATTGTCAGTTCTGTTGATGTATAGTTACTTTCTTGGTTGATGGAGGTATTTTCACTACCATCTGAAAAAGATATTTGACTTTTAGCTGAAGATGAAACTTTTAACAGATGTAAGAAAAAAGGATATTGTGAATATGAACGTCCACCATATATAATTTCTTGTTCTTGTTCTGATAATGACTGAAATAGAGGGGAATCTTGGGTGTTGATTTCGTTAGGCATTATTTCCATTTTTGAAGACTCAGAAATTGTTAATCAAACTCGATGATGGGGAAGAAGGACAAGATTTGCCTTGTCCTTCAAACACTGTATTAAGTCTGTAAATTCACTAGTTTTATTACTAAAGATATTCAGGGTTAATCTCATTTATCTTTATTGCAATAAAACCAGGTCATTAAGCTGAATTAGACTTTACACTTATGCAAACAATCTGGAACGAACTAATGATTTAATGCGTTCTGAACTATTATTGCTAAATCCAGACCCATACCGATTTGCATATCCATAGCTTTCACGCTCTCTCTTTGATTCGTACTTAGCTAAATCATCAAAGTGGTAACTATCATCATAACCATCATAACCATCATAACCATCATCATAACCACCAGCGATGATTTCTTGTTGTTCAACGGATACGGTTGCAAATAATTGAGTAGACATGATATAAATCTCCTTGATCTTGATTTGAGTTATGGCTTAGAGTTGATTTGTTTTTGTGTTCCTCAACCCCTCGCTTGTTAATAGAATATCGAGAAGTAACCCGGGAAGTCATGCTCAATTTCTGCAAACTTAATTTCCCATTTTAGAAGTCACTATTTCCGAAAAATACACACGCTAATTACAATTAATTGTGCAATAATCATCAATATAAAAATTCAATATTTAGGACTCTCTGTGATGGTGGTTCTAGATTGAATCCCACAAATACAAAGAGCTAATACCAAAACG
>NZ_JAYGHA010000009.1:54704-66618 GCF_034931405.1 Anabaena sp. UHCC 0451
GATTTTTTCAAAATTCAAATATGAGTCCTATAGTTCATACCCAGATCCCCGACTTCACCAGATCAATTTATCATTTATGGACACAATAAACAAAAGAAGTCGGGGATCTTATCGCCTCACCTGAATTCTTACGAAAAAACTAATTTTATAAAAATATATTAAGCAAATTTAAAAAACATTAAGGATTATAATTTAACAACTTATTTCGTTAACAAGTTGCTAAATTGATCATGATAGGTTACGCATTAAGTTATAGCTTCGCTCACCACAGGCATCACGAATTTCTGTCAATTGTTCTTGACTATTAACTGGGCATCTTGGCTGTGGTAGTTCATTGTTAGGCCAAGTGGACAAATAATAACAAGGACAAAGTGTGGATGGCATTCCCATAGTCTTGATGGGTACTGGCATAGCGCAGCGTCCACAAGGTAGGATTTCCCAATTGGGGGTTAACAGTTCAGCTATAGTTTCTTGAGTGCCTTCTAAATAGCAGTCACGAGTTTCTAAGGAAAGAATTGTTTCCCAAGACTCTTCAAACTCTGGGCTATAGCGATCGCCCTTTATCACTGGGTTCGGAGAGAAGCTTTGATGACTATGACCTACTATCACTTTCTTCCCTAATTGAAACCAGTGAGAAAGATATTTTTTTACTTCTTGTTTGTTTGCCATAACCTAATTTTAGTTGATAATTTTGAAATTTTATCTGCTGAATCTTTAATTTTCACTTAAATCCTTAACTTAAGTTAACTTAATTTATTAGATTCAGACTTCGTTGCTGTTAAGGGAAAACCGAGAACACTGAGATTAAGGACATGACCGCCAGTAACTAAGTAAACAGTCTCACAAATTGCACCTAACTGACGGACTACAGCACCCAAGCGATCGCGAAACTTGCGACCAATGGGATAAGCTGGAACTACACCCCAACCTGTTTCTTCGGCAACAAATAACAAATCAGCCTCGCTTAAAGATACTACTGTTAACAATTGTGCCAAAGTTTTTTCCCAGTTTAAATCATCTTGTTCCAAAAAATTAGCGACCCAAGTTCCTAGAGAATCAATCAAAATACAGGTATCAGCCTTGGTATTACTGAGAGTAGCAGCAAGTTCCACTGGTGCATAGAGAGTTACCCAATCTTGAGGACGGCGTTCTTTGTGTTTTTGAATACGTTTTTGCCACTCTTGATCATGGGGATCTTCAGTAGCTGTGGCTATATAAACAACTGGTTTATCGGACTGGATTGCCAAATTTTCCGCCCATTCACTTTTCCCTGAGCGTGCTGGACCTGTTACTAAAATAACTCTACTCATAATTATACTGCCATATTTGTGTTCACAACTGTCCAGATTTTCAGTTAAGATTCTTATAAATTACTATTATTTCTTATACAATAAAGGGAAGTTTTTCCATAAATTTGCTTTTTTAACAAACTCCCAATTAGAAATTATTCAATACCACTAACTATTACAAGCTTCAGGATCTATATTATGAAACCAGGTTTAAAACGCATTGAAGCTACGTTACATGATTTAGGGATACGTAGCACCGAATTACCATCAGAAGCAGTTGATGCAACCAAACGCCCATTTTCTTTTAGAATTAGCGTTGGAGCTAACAAAACCAAAGAAAGTAGAGAAACTTCAGCAGATGAAGGTATCAATACAGTTGATATTGATATTGATATAGATACAAATACAGGTATCTACTCTGACTCACAACAGCATTTATTTCCTAAAAATAATTCCGTACAAACTTTCCCTACCCAAGACACTGGAGGCCACACACCCAGCCTACCTAAGTTTAAAACACCGAGCTTTAGTAATCATCGTCATGGTGCAAATCCAGCCTTTGCCATGAATCTCTTACAAGACATTCAGGAGACTGTCGCCAATTGGCAAACAGAGTTACAAACAATTCTCCAGCAAATCCAAGATATTTACTTAGAAGGTCCGGTGATTAATGGCTGGTTAGAATCCAATCCCCAAGAACCAGAACCAGGGGGAACTGCTACACTACGTCATGCAGAAGTTGAGAGGCTGATGGATTATGTCCAAGAAATTTGCGACTCTGGAGATAAAGCATCCTATCCATCTTCATCCCGTACTGGCTACCGTCTTTGTGGAATTGATGCAGCGGGTAAAGTCTGGTCGCGTCAATGTTCAGTAGATCAAGTTCCTAATGTCAGCATGGCGATCGCTCGTTACCAAAAATTACGTCAACTGTTTGGACGCAAACAATACATAGAAACACGTTTGAGTCAATTAGCGGAAACTCTTGTCGCTTTACACAGTCATATTCAGCAGACGTAACCTCTTGATTATGAAACTATTAAAAACAGCCATAAAATTTACAACAGTGAAAATATGGTTGGTAAATTGGGTAAATATTGGGGTAGATTAACAGAAAAAGAGCAGATGAATTGAGTATTTTCCGATAAAACTCGAATTTGCCAATACCAAAGCCAGACTATGCCAAATATCCAAATCTCTGCCATCATTTGTACTCACAATCGAGATACCTATTTAGGTGCAGCAATTGACAGCCTATTGATCCAGGAGTTGAGTGCTAACTTTGAAATCGTGGTAGTGGATAATGGATCAAGCGATCGCACTCGTGAAGTCGTAGAACAAAGATCCCACCATCCCCACCTCCGCTATATTTTTGAACCCACCATTGGCTTATCTGTAGCTCGCAATACAGGCGCTAAAACTGCTAGTGCTGACATTCTTGCTTATTTAGATGATGATGCAGTAGCTAGTACCCAATGGTTACAAGTTTTATATTCTGCATATCAAAACAATCCCAAATTAGCGATCGCCGGTGGTAAAGTTACCCTCATCTGGCCACCAAAAATCCAACCACCAAAGTGGTTATCTCCCGGACTAGCTGCTAACTTAGGAGCTTACGACTTAGGAAACAACAACCTTTACATTGAACAACCAGGTTCTACCCCCAGAGGCTTAAATTACTCCATCCGTCGTAGTTTTCTAGAAGAAATAGGAGGCTTTGATCCGCAACTGGGAAGAGTCGGCAAAAATCTCTTATCCAACGAAGAACTGCAAATGACCGAATTTGCCCTCCAGCGTGGTTGGCAAGTCGCTTATCTGCCAGCAGCCTTAGTTGCTCACAATGTCGCCCCAGAACGGCTAAAACCCTCCTGGTTTTTAAACCGGGGTTGGTGGCAAGGTATTAGTGAATGTTATCGAGAACAACTAGCAGGTACAGCCGATATCGGACAACTACAACGAGGTAGCGAAAAGTTTTTACGTGGCTTATATAAATCATTACAATATATTACTGATCCAGCCGAAAGATTTGATAAACTAGTTTATGCTTATGGTCAGATTGGTTACTTAAATGCTGCCATTCATGGACTGATATCTAAAGCAAACAAAGAGCAAACAAAAAAATAAATTAACAATTATTATGTCATCTAAAATACCAGTTTCTGTACTCATTCCCGCTAAAAATGAAGAAGCAAACTTACCAGCTTGTCTCACAAGTTTACAAGTAGCTGATGAAATTTTTGTGGTCGATTCCCAAAGTAGCGATAAAAGCATCGAAATAGCCGAAAGTTATGGTGCTAAAGTCGTACAATTTAAATTTAATGGCAGTTGGCCAAAAAAGAAAAATTGGTCATTAGAAAACTTACCTTTTCGCAATGAATGGGTATTGATAGTTGATTGTGATGAACGCATCACACCAGAATCTTGGGCAGAAATTGCTGAATTAATCCAAACCGATGAATGTAATGGTTATTATATCAATCGCCGTGTATTTTTCTTAGGAAAATGGATTCGTCATGGTGGTAAATATCCTGATTGGAATTTGCGATTATTTAAACATCAAAAAGGCCGCTACGAAAACCTAAACACTGAAGATATCCCAAACACAGGCGATAACGAAGTTCACGAACACGTGATTTTACAGGGAAAAGTGGGGTATCTCAAACATGATATGCTCCACGAAGACTTCCGAGATTTATATCACTGGTTAGAAAGACATAACCGTTATTCTAATTGGGAAGCCCGTGTTTATTTTAATTTGCTCTCAGGCAAAGATAACAGTAATACTATTGGCGCAAATCTATTTGGTGATGCAGTACAAAGGAAACGTTTCTTAAAAACCGTCTGGGTACGTTTGCCATTTAAACCATTATTAAGGTTTATTTTATTTTACATTATTCAGCGTGGTTTTTTAGATGGCAAAGCCGGATATATCTATGGACGCTTATTAAGTCAATATGAATATCAAATTGGAGTCAAACTTTACGAATTACGGACTTTAGGCGGAAAATTAAACATTGCTAAAACCTCTAAATCTAATTCCCAACCCGTAAATAAAGAAGTTGAAAAAACAGCAATTTAAGTCATTAGTCATTAGTGATTAGTTATTAGTTATTAGTCATTAGGAAAAGGCAAAAGGCAAAAGGCAGGAGTTGATGAATTTTACCCAATCCCCAATCCCCAATCCCTAATCCCCAATCCCCAATCCCCAATCCCCAGTCCCCAATCCCCAATCCCCAATCCCCAATCCCCAATGAACAATGAAAAACCTTATGTAGACTTACGTAAATATGACCAATCTGGGTTTGATCGGGGTCGTCCAGGTTGGTATGTTTTGTTATGGTGGTTAGTACAAGCGATGGCATTTCCACTTACTCTCCACCCCCTGAATAATCTCCGCTGCGCCCTCCTCCGGCTATTTGGGGCTAAAATTGGTAAAAGTGTAGTAATTCGTCCCACAACCCGTTTTACCTACCCTTGGAAAGTTACCATCGGTGATTATAGTTGGATTGGTGATGATGTAGTTTTTTACAGTATTGATCAGATTCACATTGGTGAACATTGCGTAGTTTCCCAAAAAAGTTATCTCTGTACAGGTAGTCATGATATTCATGATCCAGCTTTTAGCTTAAAAACCGCAAGTATTACCATTAGTAACGGTGCATGGGTAGCAACAGACTGTTTTATTGCACCAGGAGTAAAAATTGGCGCAAATGCCGTTATAGGTGCGCGTAGCAGTGTATTTGCTGATATGCCAGCAGGTCAAGTGTGTTGGGGAAGTCCTTGTCGTCCACAGCATCCAAGAATTAAATAATAGATCCCCGACTTCTTATAGATCCCCGACTTCTCAAAGAAGTCGGGGATCTGGTTATAATTGATTGGTTATGGTTATGATTATTTTGAATTATTTAAAATCCAAAAAACATCAAGATATTTTCCCACCAAGAACTTGTGAAATTACCAACATTAAGCTGCATTTTTTGGCGAATATCTTGAATTTTCCAGTTTGTTAATTGCGCTAAAGTTTGCGCTTCTTGTTCAAAACGTCGAGATAATGACCTTCTATATTCTCTACCAGCAGAACATTGTAAATTGCCTGTAAAGGGATGTTGTAAAACATAACGTCCTTGAAAAGATTCACGGTTAGAAGTGGTTTGAAACATCAAATCTTCAGGGAATTTATTGCGAGTGTAGCGGACGTGCAAACGACTAATGAAAACATTACTTGTGGAGAAAGAACGACCACGACCAAACCCAGGTGATACTATAGCATCACTAGAATTATTATCTAACCAAAATACACCAGCTTGTTTGAGTTCTTCGGGGTTGAGAGGTTCAGCAGAACAAGGATCACAATTACCCATATCCCAAGCATATTCCAGAAAAGCAACTTTTTTATCTTCTTTGGTGTAAGAATTCTGGAACATGGATTTATAAAAGTCGCCAAATTCGTTTTTGACAAACACAGGAATATTCACATTAGAGGGAACTTTTACCGTGCGGTAGTTAGTAACTTCAGCTTGTCCTTGAGGTGAGAGAATATAAACAATTAAATCTTGTTCATTCTTAGAGTTAATCATCCCCAAACGAATGGGTAACATAAACTTGGGTGACTCGTAGGAGATTTGTAAAGGTCTGAGAAATTGATAACCAGATTCCTTAAATTTATCTAAATTAACCTTAGCAACAAAAAACTTCATTGAGGAACGAACGTAAGGTTTTAATAATTGATTTGCTCCTCTAGGCATTTTATAACCATTGCGTCTCAGCCAAGTTTCTAAACCATTAGATTCTTTAGCACTGAGGATCAAAATATCATATTCACCGACATTAAACCGTGCCTCAACAGTAACACCTAAACTGTTATCTTGCATTGTTTTTTCTTCAGCACGTCCACCTCTTGTAGCTGCCGTTGGTGCTAATAGTGACTGTGGTCTGATCTGTGGAGAACAAGGATCTTCATCAAAATATTCTACCAATCTGGGGGCGCTAAAAGCGTCCAATCTTTCAATAATATTAGGTTGGGCAACGCGCACTTGTTCTTCTTTTATTACTGTGGGTACAGGTACGACCATGGCAAAATCTTTAACTTCACCTTGAAAGTCGTTGGCCATTGTTAATACTGTTTTATTCCCATCCCTAGCAATCACCACTTGAGAAGCTTGGTTATACAATTTAGTATCAGCTTTAGCAACATAAAAACCACAAAAAGCTAAGGCATTAGGGGCAAAAGATAGAACCGTAAAAAGTGCTATTAGTAAGGGAATGAATAGGCGAAAATTTTTCATTGTTTTGGTAATTAGTGATTAAAATCTGAAATTTTTTAATTAAGGATTTTTTTCTTGTAACCAAGAAAATCTAGGAGCAAACCAAAGGGTATCTATGAGAATAGTTAAAGGTGCAAGGGCAAATAAAGCCCAAAAAACTGCGGTAGAAAGGTAGAAATAATTCCGCAAAATAAAGGTGATGATGGCAATAGAAACTGCCCAAATTATTCGACCGATGGGGGCGTTAGGAATAGACCGGGGATCTGTCACCATAAACAGCGCAAATAATAACAAAGAACCACTCATCAACCGATGTAAATAAACATCCCAAGTCCAACCTAGCCAAATATTACGCACAGCTTCTAGTAGGGAATATGCACCTAAAAAAGCGGCGGTGGTATCCCAACGACCAACCCGGTTTAAAATCATACCCCCAGTACCGACAAATAACAGACAATACCACCATTCTTCACCCCATTGTCCAGGGGAAACCCAAGCGTCAGGGGTTAATGCTAAGGCAGAAATAATGCCAAAATTGGCAGGGTTAAAAAAATGTTTATCACCAGTTTGGAAGACAAATTTGCTACCTATCGCCGTTGTAGCAGCTAACACCATTGTTGTCCAATGGTCAGCCCGTAGTAGTAAACTGAGTCCTAGAGCAGTGATTAAAGGACTACGAAGGTTGATGTTTGCTTCTTTGGTGGTGACTGATGAAAATATAGATTGTGTGACTAGACAAGTGGCGATCGCAATTAAAATTAACTCAGGCCGCAGTGTCCAGTCCCTAGTCCCAATTCCCAAGATTAGGAACAGACTCAGAAATAGAATTTGATAGTCTCGAATATCTTTAAACATTACCCCTTCAGGGTTTATCCCTAATTTTTCATTAATCTATACTATAGTAAGGGTAAATAATATTCTTGTTACCAAAATTGTAACAAGTGCTAATTTTAGTATTTATGCTCTACATATTGTGAACAACCTTAAAGAAATCAAGAAATGGATGATCGCACTAGACATTTGTCTAAATGGGAGAATTTAATGTCTCTAAAATATCCAGAATTTTCAATTTTAAAGAAACTCTTGTAAAAATTCAAAGGGATTATCTTCCCAGCATGGTTCGGGTACTAACCACACCAGTTTGCTTTTAATTTCCGCTTCAATTTCCTCACTGTCGTCTCTGTCAAATAGTGAAGTCAAAGCTTCCCAGTCTCGTTGTTTGAGGGTGCTATATGAGGAGATATTTACCTGTAGATTATCGGAGTAATGCACAAGCACGTCTTTTGTTGATTTTTACAATAAGTGGGCAGATTGGATGACAAACAAGTATATCTTAGATTAAATACTGTGATTTAAAAGTGACTTAGATCATAATCTTCTTGAAAAATTTACATAATTGCTCCAAAACCAAACTAAATAGTTGAAGACTTCATTAAACCTGCTTGGAAATTAGTAATTTTTAGTCAATTTTTCTAGGATTTAGATTTTATAATTGTTTTATCTAATACCGTCGATACTGAGAATCTACTAATTTCACACCAAATACTTCAGAAAAACACTGAGCTATTTGATCACGTATTTCTAAACATTTGATACCAGGAATCCATTCGGCTAAACTGCCTACAGCTTTATCAGTGATACCACAAGGTACAATGCGCTCAAATCCTGTCATATCAGGACAAACATTCAAGGAAAAACCGTGCATAGTTACCCAACGACTAACTTTGATGCCGATAGCTGCAACTTTGCGTCCTTCCAACCACACACCAGTAAAACCGGATATACGCTCTCCTTGTAAATCATACTTTGCTAAAACGCGAATTATCACTTCCTCAAGTTGGCGCAAGTACCAATGCAAATCTTGACGATAACGATGCAGATTTAAAATAGGATACCCCACCAGTTGCCCAGGACAGTGGTAAGTGACTTCGCCACCTCTTTCAACTCGATACAGATGATACTCACTTTTGTCAAGGTCAAATTTGAGAAATTCCGGGTTTGCACCTTGTCCCAAAGTGTAGACAGGGGGATGTTCTAGTAAGATGAGTACGTCTTCTAGATTAGGGTTGTTGATGCGTTCCGTGAGTAGCGATCGCTGCCATTGAAGAGCATCTAAATAGGGCATCAGTCCTTGATTATATAAAAGACAACTATGTGGTTTACTACTATAAATCATGCTAAAAATCAATGGGATAAATGAGCAAATATTTTGCTAAAGAGCGAACATTGAGTCCCTAAATGTCAAGGTATGCAAAGGATTTTAAAGGAAAGTCAACAGAATAAACTTTATTCCCCACAAAGTGCTAATTTGAATGTATAACCTCAATGGTGTTAGGAGGAACTCCCTGCAATAAGCATCAAGCCAAAACAATAGGAGCAAAATGGCTGATGGCATTTTCCAGAAGTTGTTTACAGCTATAATATCAGGATAAAAACTTTTATTAAGGCTGGCATTATACAGAAACAGCGAGCCAACAGCAGAAGACCAAGAGCAAATACTTCTAGATTTGTCAAGCTTGCTCAAACTAAGAAAGCAGTTACAAAACAGCTAAAAGTTATTGATTGAGGGTTTTTCCTCCGAGATTCAGATAGTCTGGTAATCATTTGGATACCAGCACAGAGTTTAAAAAAGGTAAATCGAGGCTAGAGGTACTTATCATTAAGATGCAAAAACCTGACAGCATATACGACAGCCGTACATCAAAAGCAGTTAATAATTTGTATTGGCGGCAGTGATAGACCTTACCGCAATCTCTGTTCATACAAAACACATTCACATCAAATAAATATTGAGCGGGAGAGTTTACATGAAGCTTGTCATCCACGGCAAAAATATTGAAATTACTGATGCAATTCGCGAATATGTGCATCAAAAAATTGAAAAAGCAGTTAATCACTTTCAGAACATCACTAACGAAGTGGATGTCCATTTGAGCGTAGCTCGCAATCCCCGAATTAGTACAAAGCAAGCGGCGGAAGTCACTATCTATGCGAATGGTAGCGTCATCCGTGCGGAGGAAAGCAGCGAGAATTTATATGCCAGTATTGACTTGGTGGCAGATAAAATAGCCCGTCAACTGCGTAAATATAAAGAAAGACGACAAGATCACAAAACCCAGCCTATACCAACTACTGAAGCGGTAATTGCTGAACCAGTGGCAGATTTAATAGGCGATCGCACACCAGAACTACCAGGGGAAGTCGTCCGTACCAAATATTTTTCTATGCCCCCCATGACTCTGGCAGAAGCGCAAGAACAACTGCAACTCGTGGGACATGACTTTTATATGTTCCGCAATGCCGAAACAGGAGAGATAAACGTCATTTACGAACGTAACCATGGCGGTTTTGGGGTGATTCAACCCCGCAACGGTAACGGTCAAACTAACGGCAAAAACGGTAAAACAACTAACGTAGCTGTACCAGAAAAGTCTAAAGTCTAATTTTAGGGGATTGGGGACTGGGGACTGGGAACTGGGAACTGGGAACTGGGGACTGGGAAGAATCATCAACTATTCCCTATTCCCTATTCCCTGTTCCCTGTTCCCTGTTCCCTGTTCCCTGTTACATTGCAGCTAACTGTTGCAATGTTTTTAAAGTTTCCTCAACATGACCTTTAAAGTTCAACATGGAATCAAACACATATTGAACAATGCCGTTTTTATCAATTACATAAGTCACCCGGCCGGGGATAAAACCAAACGCTGTAGTTGCACCGTATAACTTCCGCACTTGATCACCTTTATCACTCAAAAGCGTAAAAGGTAAATTGTGCTTGGCTGCAAACTTCTGATGAGACTCGCTAGAATCACCACTTACGCCAATAACTTCAGCACCAGCAGCTTTAAACACTTCATATTGATCTCGAAAAGCGCAAGATTCCGCAGTACATCCAGGTGTGTCGTCCTTGGGATAAAAATAAAGGACTACAGATTTTTGACCACGAAAATCTCTTAGGCTGACATTTACACCGTTTTGGGCGGGTAGGTTAAAATCAGGCGCTGTATCTCCAACTTTGATAGCCATATTAAAAAATTAAAAATTCAAACATTACTTAATAAAATTTTACCTTGTAACTTAGATTATCAATTTTTCTTGATAACGTGCATCAAGCGGGGTAGGGTAGATAGTCATAATATAAACTATTCCGTTTATGCGCCTGACTTCACTGGATGTATTTCGCGGTATCACCATTGCGGGAATGATTCTCGTTAATATGGTGGGAGTCGCAGATGATAAGTATTCAATCTTAGACCATGCTGAATGGAACGGGTGTACACCCACAGATTTAGTATTTCCATTCTTTTTATTCATTGTTGGTGTAGCAATGACTTTCTCTTTATCAAAATACACCGCAGACAATAAACCTGCCAAAGAGGTTTACTTACGTATTCTGCGCCGTGCTGCAATTCTCTTTATTTTAGGGTTGCTACTTAACGGCTTTTGGAATAAAGGTGTTTGGACTTTTGACTTGAGTAGTATTCGCTTGATGGGAGTGCTACAACGTATTAGCTTAAGTTACCTTTTTGCATCCTTGATAGTTTTAAAACTACCACGCAAAAGTCAATGGATATTAGCAGGGGTTTTACTTATTGGTTATTGGTTAACAATGATGTATATCCCAGTTCCCGAATATGGTGCGGGAGTGCTAACACCAGAAGGTAATTTTGGCGCATTTATTGACAGGTTAATTATTCCCAAACCACATTTATATAAAGGTGATGGATTTAATTTTCTGGGAGATCCTGAAGGAATTTTCAGCACTATTCCGGCGATAGTTAGCGTCTTAGCTGGTTATTTTGCTGGGGAATGGATAAAAGATAAAAAACAAACTAATTCACAAACAAGTATGGATTTAGTCTTATTTGGTTTGTGTTGTTTAGTAATTGGGATTATTTGGGATGTAGCATTTCCCATTAACAAAAAACTATGGACAAGTTCCTATGTTTTATTTACAACTGGTTGGGCGTTAATGTTATTAGCAGCTTGTTATGAATTAATAGAAGTAAGGGTAATAAAACGCTGGAGTAAACCATTTGAGATCATGGGATTAAATGCGATCGCTCTTTTTATTGCATCCGTCTTATTAATCAAAATCACAGCCAAAACCCAAATTGTTACAGGTGAAACCGCCATTAGTATCTACAATTGGATTTACCAAAATATCTTTGCATCTTGGGCGGGAAATTTCAACGGCTCATTTTTATTTGGGCTTGTTACCGTGTTATTTTGGTATGGTGTTGCTGTCTTAATGTATCGGAAACGCTGTTTTATTAAAGTTTAAATTAGGATCGCTATATAGCATTTCCTAATCATATCAGGTATATCATATAGGACTCATATTTGAATTCTGAAAAAATC
>NZ_JAYGHA010000009.1:66719-83645 GCF_034931405.1 Anabaena sp. UHCC 0451
ATCCCTATAGTCCCCTCCTCGCAAGCGGGGAGGGGTTCTTGTACCTCATTCAACCGAGAAACGCTAGATAACTTCCAGGTATTACCTAACATTTCTCACCAAAAAATTAGCCTGACCACAACTTTTTTGAGAACGTCTTAAAATCTCCTGACTACAAATACCTGCTTTACCATCTTTAGAATAACAAAAGAAAACTTCTTGTAAAAATCTACCAGAATCAGAACAAAAAGGAGCAATCCCATTAGCAGTAAATTGTTTATTAGCACTGACAAAGGCAGTTTTAAAATCTTTAACTGTAGTGCGAAATGGTTGAACAGGACGATTATAAGCTGTGGGGATAACCAGAGAATATTTTAACTGCTTGCTTAATGTTAAATATTCGATAGGTTTTTGACCAGAACAAGTTCCATGTTTTTGCCATTCATGATTATAAAGTTTATCACTAGGAAATAAACCTCTAAACTTATCTTTAACTAAGGAAGGTAATTTCTCAGTTGTACAGTTAGCAGGATAACCTTTTTGATATTGTGGCCAAAGACCATGTAGAACAAAACCATATTTTCTTCCTGGACTGCACTGTTGGGGATCACGATTACCATTTCTCGCACAATGATCAGGAGACCAGGATAATGTTAAAACATAAAAATCAAATTTACCAGGAGTACCAGGTTTTTGGGCTAATGCACTATTTGGTATAGCTAGGGTAGTTATCAACAAGGAAGATGCAACAACAAGGTTTTTTATTGGCATATTCATAATCAATTACTCTGATGATAAAAGTCTTTAAAATTACAATACCGTATTTAAGCAATAAAAAAAAGACCAACACACAGATCCCTTGACTCAATCCCTTGACAATGTAAACTACATTTACAGCAACTCAGGAGGTCATAAAATCATTGAACACATTATTAAAAATATCAGGTTTTATTGATACCTGCACTGAACGCATAGGCCGATTAACCAGTTGGTTAGTCTTGGTGATGGTAATACTGGGTGTATGGAATGTAGCAGGTAGATACATTGGACGGATTATTGGTAATAATCTCACTTCCAACGCCTATATTGAAGCCCAATGGTATATTTTTGACCTAGTTTTTCTATTAGGTGCAGCTTACACCCTTAAACATAACGAACACGTGCGGGTGGATGTTTTTTATAGTAACTTATCAGGGAAAAAGAAAGCGATCGCTGACTTATTTGGGACAGTATTTTTCCTGATACCTTTCTGTATCATGGTGATTATTTTTTCCTGGGATACCATCATTGCCTCTTGGCAAATTATGGAAACATCACCAGATCCTGGTGGTTTACCTCGTTACCCCATTAAAGCCATGATTATTGTCGCCTTTGTGCTGCTGATTTTTCAGGGCATTTCCGAGGCCATTAAAAATGTGGCCATACTGCAAAACAGAATAGCACCCCAGGAGGAAAATCATGACGCTGGACTATGAATGGCTTGGTCCATTTATGTTTGCAGGGGCTTTAGTGCTGCTATCGGTGGGGTATCCAGTCGCTTTTTCTCTCGGTGGAGTAGCGATTTTATTCGGCATTATCGGCATTGCTTTGGGTGTTTTTGACCCGGTATTTCTCACAGCTATGCCACAGCGGATTTTTGGCATCATGGCCAATTATACCCTGTTAGCCATTCCTTACTTCATCTTCATGGGGTCAATGTTGGAAAAATCCGGCATTGCTGAAAGACTCTTAGAAACAATGGGGATTTTGTTGGGACGCTTGCGGGGTGGACTGGCTTTAGCTGTAATTTTGGTAGGTGCATTACTGGCAGCAACTACAGGTGTAGTAGCCGCGACTGTGGTAGCAATGGGTTTGATTTCTCTGCCAATTATGCTGCGCTATGGTTACAACAAAGAATTAGCTACTGGTGTAATTGCGGCTTCGGGAACATTGGGACAAATTATCCCCCCTAGTGTGGTATTGGTGGTTTTGGGCGATCAATTGGGTGTGTCTGTCGGTGATTTATTTATCGGTTCAGTCATTCCTGGCTTGATGATGGCGGGGTCTTTTGCTATTCATGTATTAATTGTGGCCTTTTTGAAGCCAGAGGTAGCCCCAGCCTTACCAGCCGAAGTGAGGGAAATTGGTGGAAAAGCTTTGAGAAAGCGGGTAGTTCAGGTAATGTTACCGCCATTGATTTTGATATTGTTGGTATTGGGAAGTATCTTTTTTGGGTTTGCGACACCCACAGAAGCCGGTGCGGTAGGATGTGCTGGTGCGATCGCCCTAGCTGCTGCTAACCGTCAACTAACTTTAGCATCTCTGCGTCAAGTTTGTGATAACACTTTAAGAATTACCAGCATGGTAATTTTTATCTTGTTGGGTTCTACAGCTTTCAGTTTAGTATTTCGGGGCTTAAATGGCGATCAATTCATGTTTGATGTCCTCTCTAATCTCCCCGGTGGTAAAGTCGGATTTTTAGCCCTGAGTATGACGGTAGTTTTCCTACTGGGCTTTTTCATAGATTTCTTTGAAATCGCCTTTATCATCGTGCCTTTATTTGTGCCAGTCGCCCAAACTTTAGGAATTGATTTAGTTTGGTATGGTGTAATATTAGGGGCAAATTTACAAACTTCTTTCCTGACACCTCCCTTTGGTTTTGCCTTATTTTATCTGCGCGGTGTCGCACCTCCAGAAGTAACAACTGGTGATATTTATCGCGGAGTAATTCCGTTTATTTTGCTGCAATTGTTGGTGGTACTCTTAATTATTACCTTCCCAGGAATTGTCAGTTTTCTCCCTTCTTTGGGACGTTAAGATCATATACCTCGTTCCCAGTCTCAGACTGGGAATGCCATCAAGAGGTTCTACCTCTAATTTAATATAAGGCAGAGCCTTGATCATTCATTCCCATACAGAGTATAGGAATAAGAAAAACGAACCACAGAGGCACAGAGAACACAGAGAAAGAGGTTCTACCTCTACATTTAATATCAGGCAGATCCTTGATCTTTTATTCCCATACAAAGTATAGGAATAAGAAACGAAAAATTTGGTGAGGTTAATTGTTCTACTGTTATTTTCTGCAATTCCCATACAATAATTACTCATAATCATGATGATGCAGAAACTGCGCCCCTCATCTGTATAGTATGGCAATTAAAGAAAGCCACTAGCGATTTGTTTTACCCACCTCGAAATAATGTGTTTATGTGTTGTTATTATCTTTGTCTTCATTGTTGGAGGAGTTATATTTTATCTTTTTCATCACCCAAAATAAAACAGCATCAGAGAACCTTTCAATTGCCCAAGTGATTAAAGCTGTTAACAGAAGAGTAGAGATATCCATTAGAAATTACCGCTATTGTTTTTTTTGCTTGATTATTTATATAAAATCAAATAAAAAATAGAGAAAAAAGATCCAACAAATAGAATTTACTAGAATTTAATAGAAATCTTGCTCATCATGATTGATCATGTTATTTTGGGAATACAGCATTTCTAGATTTGATTTTTGATAGCTTGTCTGGTGTAGCCATACAAATTCTGTATACAAAAAGCCTTAATTGGTAAGGG
This sequence comes from Anabaena sp. UHCC 0451, assembly GCF_034931405.1. Lineage (NCBI taxonomy): Bacteria > Bacillati > Cyanobacteriota > Cyanophyceae > Nostocales > Nostocaceae > Anabaena > Anabaena sp. UHCC 0451. The sequence continues at coordinate 70,254 of NZ_JAYGHA010000009.1, forward strand.
TTTAGCATTGCTAAACCCCTACATATAAATAAAAATTCATAGTCCGTTTTAACGGACTTTAGCTATTAGACTGGGAATTGATTCCCAGGCGTATTATGAAGCTAATTGAGAATACTAAAATCACCATAAATAATTAATCAACAAGCGTAATTTATGACATCCCCAAAAGAAACAACATTACAACAACAATTTTTGCAAGATAAATCCAGAAAATTTGAATTTACTGGAGATACATATCAAGTATTTCTGGTTCGATTTGACCCGAATAACTATGCTATTGATGATGATGATATACTTCTTAAAAAGATTAATTCAAACAAGGAAGTTGGGCATGAAAAACAAAAAATAAAAGATATTCTGGGAAAGAATATATACTCTGTTTTCAGACAAAATGGTTGTGATATAACCTCAAAAGGAGGCAGACCAAGCAAAGGAAACGAGCCTTGGAAACAGGCTTATAAATGGCTTTGGGACGAAAAATATCCTGAATGGCTTGCACAACAACAAACCCAAAACAATCAACCTGAACCCGAACCGAAAACCCTACAAATCAACTGGCGCGAAATATGCCAGAAAATGCTACAAAAACAGCAAAATGAACAACGATTAAGACGACAAATCACCGAATTAAAACACGAAACAGAAATCTTTGTAGAATTAGGCTTAATTCAACCCAAACCCGCACGACGTAAAGAAGAAAAACCCTTTCCCGATGCGGCTGAGGGTATGCGACAATATGAATTAAAAACAGAAGAAATTACCAAACAATACGAATATCAGCAATTTATTGATGAAGTCATAGGCCAGCAAACCAAAAATTTAGCCATTATTGGAGAACCAGGGGCAGGAAAAACCACTTGGTTAAGCAAAATTGCCGAATATTTAGCCGATAAATCTGATTATCCTAGCCCTATTTTTATTAATCTCAGTCGCTTAGACAATAGAACCCTAAAAGACTATTTACTGCATACTTGGCTAGAAGAGGCTTTAGAGTTTATTCCTTCCCAAATTACGGTTACACCGGCTTTAGAGGCAGATTTTCAGCAACAGTTTAAGGATAAGCGAGTGTGGTTGTTGTTGGATGGGGTGGATGAAATGAAAACCACCGCAAACTCACCTTTATCCCAACTCAATAGCCAATTAGAAGGATGGGTAACTTGGACTAGGGTAATTCTCACCTGTCGTCTCAATGTTTGGCAACCTAACCCCATAGCTAATTTTGAATACTATCGCACTCTGGCTTTTAGTAATGTCCAGGTGAGAGATTTTATTCAGCAGTGGTATGAAAAGGCGGAAAAACGGGAGTTAGGGGAACAGTTACAGCAAAAGTTAACCGCACCCCAACACAGCCGCATTTTTGATTTAGTCAAAAACCCTTTGCGGTTGGCAATGTTGTGTCAGAGTTGGTATTTTTTGCAAGGGGAATTACCGGAAACTAAAGCGAATTTGTATCAGCGTTTTGTGGATGCAACTTATGAATGGAAAAAAGGGGAATTTGGCACTACAGCAGCGCAAATACAACAGTTAAATCAGGCTTTGGGAAAATTGGCTTTGAGGATGATTGATGAACAAATTAGTCTCAAGGTGTCTGTGATTAAAGATGTCATGAGTTTGGAGGATTTTGAGTTAGCAGAAAGGTTAGGTTGGTTAAATTGGGTTTATACTGAGCAAAAAACTGAGCAAAGAGTTTATGCTTTCTTTCACCTGAGTTTTGCCGAATATTTTGCAGCTTGTGTAATTGATGATTGGGATTATTTTTTACCTAAAGATCATGAAGATAAACCTGTTGAGGGTAAGAAATATCGTATTTTTGAGAATGAGTGGAATGAGATATTTTTATTGTGGATGGGAAGAGATAAGATTAACAAGGATAAGAAAGAAGAATTTATTCTAGCATTAGTAAATTTTCAAGATGGAGGAGTAGATGATTTCTATAGTTTTCAGGCTTATTTTAAAGCGGCTATAGCTATTGGTGAATTTAAAAGCTGTTTACTGGCTAATAGAATTGTATGTCAGATTATTAAATGGGGATTTGGTTATTTTGATAAAGAAACGCAGAAATGGGTAAATTTTCCTGATCCCATTCTAGAAGAAGCAGACGAAGGTTTATCTTTGATTGATACAAAAATAATAATTACAGCGTTGATGTCAATTCTTAATTCAATTGATGATAAAAATATTATTATAAAAGTTTCTCGTAGTTTATTAGAAATAGAGCCAGAAAATGAACGGGCAATTACAGAGTTGATGTCAATTCTTGATTCAACTGATGATATAAATATTATTATAGAAGTTTCTCGTAGTTTATTAGAAATAGAGCCAGAAAATGAACGGGTAATTACAGCGTTGATGTCAATTCTTAATTCAAACGATGATGAAAATACTCTTAAAAAATCTATTCGTAGTTTAGAAAAAATAGCAGTAGGGAATGAACAAGTAATCACAAACTTAATTTCAATTCTTAATTCTACTGAAAATAAAAATATCTCTAGAGCAGTCACTCGTAGTTTAGAAAAAATAGCAGTAGGAAATGAACAAGCAATTACAAACTTAATTTCAATTCTTAATTCTACTGAAGATAAATCTATTATTATAGAAGTTTCTCGTAGTTTAGAAAAAATAGCAGTAGGAAATGAACAAGCAATTATAAACTTAATTTCAATTCTTAATTCTACTGAAAATAAAAATATCTCTAGAGCAATTAGTAATATTTTAGGAGAAATAGCAGTAGGAAATGAACAAGCAATTATAAACTTAATTTCAATTCTTAATTCTACTGAAGATAAAAATATCTCTAGAGCAGTTAGTAATATTTTAGGAGAAATAGCAATAGGGAATGAACAAGCAATTACAAATTTAATTTCAATTCTTAATTCTACTCATAAAAAATCTATTATTTATAGAACTTTGGAAATATTAGAAGAAATAGCAGTAGGAAATAAAGAGGCAATTACAGCGTTAATTTCAATTCTCAATTTTACTGATGATGAAGATACTTGTCTGCAAATTGCTGAAACGTTAGTAACTATAGAACCAGGGAATGAAGAGGCAATTACAGCGTTAATTTCAATTCTCAATTCAACTGATGATGAAGATACTTGTCTACAAATTGCTGAAACGTTAGTAGCTATAGAACCAGGGAATGAAGAGGCAATTACAGCGTTAATTTCGATTCTCAATTCAACTGATGATGAAGATATTTGTATGCAAGTTGTTGAAACTTTAGGAGAAATAGGAGTAGACGATGAAGAGTCAATTACAGCTTTGATTTCCTTACTTAATTCAACCGATGATGAATATACTATTAGAAAGATTGCTCGTAGTTTAGGAAAAATAGGAGTATACAATGAAAAAGCAATTACAGCTTTGATTTCCTTACTTAATTCAACCGATGATAAAGATATTTGTATCCAAATTGTTGAAACTTTAGGAGAAATAGGAGTAGACAATGAAGAGTCAATTACAGCTTTGATTTCAATTCTCAATTCAACCGATGATGAATATACTCTTAGAAAGGTTACTCGTAGTTTAGGAGAAATAGGAAAGGTAATTACAGCTTTAACTTGTCTGCTTAATTTAACCAAAAATGAAGATATTTGTATGCAAATTGTTGAAACTTTAGGAGAAATAGGAGTAGACAATGAAAAGACAATTACAGCTTTAATTTCCTTATTTAATTCAACCGATGATGAATATACTCTTAGAAAGGTTACTCGTGATTTAGGAGAAATAGGAATAGATGATGAAAACGTAATTACAGCTTTAATTTCCTTACTCAATTCAACCGAAAATGAAGATATTTGTATGCAAGTTGTTGAAATTTTAGGAGAAATTATTAAAACAGAAAATAATTATCTAATCACAATTTCAGCTTTAAACAAACATCTCACCAAAGAAGTATATAAAAATAATTCTGACCTCTACAAAAACTATTCCAAAATCCTCTGGCAATGTGCCAAAAACCTCACCTATCCCCAATTCTACCAAGCATGGCACGCCACCAACACCACCACCCTTAACCAACTCCAACAACAATACACCGATATTTATACCCAATTAAAGCAATTGCAACCCACCTCCACCACCTATCCCATCCCCCTCAACGCTGCCAACCTGGAAGGGAAAACCGCAGAAAAAGCCATAGCCAAAGGTATATTAATCAAAATTTATGGCGAAATCTTTCCCAAACAAAAAGCCGAAAACATAGAAGATATATTCGACTTAGAAAACCAACTCCAACCCCTGAGAAAACATCTAAATACAGATAAAATCGCCCTCATTTTCTGTGACATTAATCCTCACCCAGAATTAATTAATTTCTGTCAGCAATTACAGAAGAATCACTGGTTAAAAATCGCCTTGATTACCGATACACCAATAGCATCTCCCTTGAGTGGTTTTTCGCCTCAACAGGATAATTTATTAGGAGTGGTTCAAACTTGGTTAGAGGAATCAGAGATGTTTGAAAGGGGTTCATAAAATCTTCCAATCCCTAAAACTGTTTGGCATCTAGAAAGTTAAATTCGATATTGATAAATGAGATATTACTTATTATCACCAGTCACAAAATTAGCATAGCTTAATTCATTGATACGATTCCATGTAAAAATCTGTCCTCTAAATTTTTTCCACTGTTCATACAACTGTTTAAAAGTTGCATCCTTACTAGCATTCTCTTCATATATTTCAAAAGCAGCTTTCTTTGCAGCTTGCATAATTTCTTGGCTGTAAGGAGTTAACTTAGTTCCACTAGCCAGTAATCTTGTTAATGCTTCTCCATTCAAAGCATCATATTCAGTTAACATATTCATATTGGCTTCAATAGTCGCAGTTTTGAATATTTCCTGATATTCTTTCGGTAATTTATCCCAAGCTTTCCGACTCACCAATACATCTAAAGTTGGACCCGGTTCCCACCAACCAGGATAATAATAAAATTGGGCGGCTTTATTTAAACCCAACTTCTCATCATCATATGGTCCCACCCATTCGGCTGCATCAATAGCACCTCTATCTAAAGCTAAATATATTTCTCCTCCGGGTAACACTTGCACATTTACTCCCAACCGAGACATAACTTGTCCACCCAAACCAGGAATCCGCATTTTTAAACCATTCAAATCAGCAACAGACTTGATTTCTTTCTTAAACCATCCTCCCATTTGCGCCCCAGTGTTACCAGCGGGAAAGTTGATAATATTAAAATCAGCATAAATTTTTTGCATGGCTTCTAATCCACCACCATGATACAACCAAGCATTTTGTTGTTGGGCGTTTAAACCGAAGGGTACGGTGGTAGCAAAAGCTAAAGCCGGATTTTTGCCTATGTAATAATAACTAGCCGTGTGTCCACATTCTACCGTTCCCCCTTGCACTGCATCTAATACTTGCAAACCGGGGACTAATTCCCCCGCCGCAAAGGGGGTAATGGTAAAACGGCCACCTGTCATTTCTTTGACACGTTTGGCGATGGTTTCCGCACCAATATAAGTCCCTAAACTCTTTGTCCAGCTAGTGGCCATGCGCCATCTTACCGTTGGTAAACTACTTTGGACACTGGTGGATGTACCTGTTTTTGCACAAGCAGCGGTGAGTGTAGCCGTGGCTGTAGCAATTATACCTGTATTGAGAATTTGTCTACGTTTCATGATTTTTTAAATTTCCATTACTCTATCTTGAGGCTGATAGTGCAATTTATCAGGTTTTTGGTAAGTTTTGAAATTGTGCCATAAAACGTCGATCAATACAGTCTTTCCAGTGCCAAAATAATTGATGGGGTGGTAAGGTCAAATTTCCTCTTGTAGCTAATGCGCGTCCGTCACCTGTACCAATCAAACTTAAATACTCTGTTTGTGGTTTGTAGAATTTAAGTGATTGACCCAAAATTATCCTTTGCAAATTTTCATACAAAGGTTTACCTTGACGCACTGCAAATACACCTGCTTTTGGTAAGTGATAATTAATCATTGTGGCAATATCGCCCGCTGCAAAAATATGGGGATGACTAACAGATTGCAAATTATCATTTACTAAAATAAAACCTTTTTTATCAGTATCAATTCCCGAATTTTCAACCCAATTTGCTGCTGATGCTTGTGTCACCCAAAATACCCGATCACATTTTAAAATCAACCCAGATTCCGATTGAATTTCTAATTTATTATCTATAGTTGGTGTAATTTCACATACACTTTCGCCTAAATGCAATTTTACACCTTGATTAATTAAAATTTCTAACATCATTCGCCGCACCAATGGGTGATGATTGGGCATTAATTCCCCAGTGCGTTGCCATAAATGCAATTCTAGATTTTCAATTTCTAACTTCCGTAAACCTGCCAACATTGATAATGCTAATTCTACACCTCCAGCCCCACCACCAACAATACTAATAGTTAGTGGTTTCTGGGGATTTTTAACAACCATTTCCTGCAATTTATACCAATGTTCTAAAAGTTGTGCTACTGGTTTAGCCGCAATTGCATATTCTGCCGCACCTGATACAGACAATTTCGCTGGAGTGCTGCCAATATCAATAGACAGAATATCAAAATCTACCGCAGGTCTGTTAGCACAAAGCACTTTGTGATTTTTTAAATCTAGCCCTATTACTCGGTCAAGATACAACTTTGCTTTAACAAATTTACATAATTTTTGCAAGTCAATATGACATTGAGCATAATTATAAAATCCGGCAATATGTCCGGGTAACATCCCAGAGTAGGGTGTATATTGATCTGGAGTAATTAAGGTCAAATTTACTCCAGCTACAGGGTTATTACCAAAAAGTTTTAAAACAATGGCATGACTATGGCCACCACCAATCAGCACTAAGTTTTTGAGTATTGGCTGGGTATTTTGCAACATCTGGAGACTTGAGTAAATATAATCAGTAATTAAATATCAATATAATCATGATTTTGCTCAGGTGGGTATGAATAAATAATAAGCATTAGTATGAAAAAACCAATTTCGATGCGTATCTTTAAAATCTATTTTTCTGGGTGTCTATATCCAAAACCAGGAAATTATATATCAGATAAATTGCATAAATTGGTATTAATTATAAAAACAATTCTAGGTTTTTTAAAGTAATAATATGTCGTTTAGAAAAATCATCCATTGGATGCTGTTAATTTCGGGAAATATCAAAAATAATCAAAATAACAACTTTTATCAAGATTATTTAATGAAAGTCCTACAACAACTGGATCATAATTCAATAGAAACCAGTTTATCGGCAATTAATGATTTAGAACGTCTGGCGGAGATGAATCCACAATACCACTGGATAATTATGGATATGCTGACTAATTTCCTGCGAAATAAAGCTGTTAATCTATCAACAGAGGAAGTAATCAATAATTCTTCACTAAACACCCGGACAGTAATTCAAGCGGCTATTAATGTCATTGCTAAAAGAGACACAAAAAAAGATCCAGAAAATGAGCAGATTGACTTAAGTTACACAGATTTAAGGGGAGTTAACTTAGAAGGCGCAAACCTGGAGCAAACTAACCTTTATCAAGCAAATCTTACTGGTGCAAACCTCAATTCTGCCAACCTCTCTGGTGCTATCCTCAGTGCAGCAAATCTTACTGGTGCAAACCTCAATTCTGCCAACCTCTCTGGTGCTATTCTCAGTGCAGCAAACCTCAGTAGTGCAAATCTTTCTGGTGCTAACTTGCATCGAGCTAATTTATATTTAGCTAGTTTAGAGGATGCTATTTTGAATGATGCTATTCTTGATGGAGCAAATCTGAGAGAAGTGAAGTTTAATAAGTTTTAAGAATCAATATATACCTAGTACCGCTTTGCGAAAGTCAAAAGTAATAGGTTGTAAGCTTTTCCAAACTCTTATCTAACAAAGATTCCAGAATTTATTGATAATTTTTTGATGGTACAAGCCCCCGGATTTATCTGTGGGGTCGATCTAAAATCCAAAATCCTCAAACTCCCAGATTTAACCGTAGAATCAATCCAAAATCCAAAATTTAAAGTCGGATGACTGCTATATTTTTTACCTAATTTACCGTTGATATGCTGTCAATATATCCCGAAGAGTAAAAAGTAAGGGGATACGGTAAAAATGAAAACCATTTACCCTTTTATTGCGAGAAAATTTTACATTTATAAATTTACGGCTAAATGCTATACTGTTTTTTTTAATCATCTCAGTAATAACTCATTATTGTGAAGCATCTTTCTGGTATGTCTGCTAAAAAGACAGACACAACTTTGTATTGGTTGATCACCATCATCATTATTGTTGTTCTGTCCTTAATACTGATTGTCTTCGCATCTACTAATATTGAGAAGTTATCACTTCAGCAGCAAATATCTGACAAAAATCTGGGATTAACTACTATTGCCATAGTTTTTCTAGTTGTAGCTGTCATGCTTAATGTTTATTATGCAGCAAAGCGGACTCAAGCAATAGAGAAAAACGCAATTACAGCAGAGAAAGCTCTAGCAATTAACCTTGAAAATACCAAACTCACTCAAAGGAGACTGATTGCAGAACGCTTTATTGGCGGAATTGCCCAGTTAGGACATGACAAAGTAGAAACGCGTACAGGTGCAATTTATGCTTTAGAAAGAATTGCTCAGGAGTTTCCCCAAGAACATTGGACAATTATGGAAATTCTTACTGCTTTTGTCCGTGAAAATGCACCCATAAAAGCAGAGAGAAAACTACAAAAACCAGAAGATTTCATGAGCATTGATTTGGGTAAACATCGCGACAGAGAACGCCGTCAACAGCAAGCAAGTTATTCTCTGGCATTAGAATCTTTTAAACTGCGTACTGATATCCAAGCTGCCTTGACTGTTATCGGTAGACGCAATTTTCAGCAAGATAGAGAAAATCAAAAATTAGATCTACGTAATACTGACATCAGACGTGTTGACTTAGCAGGAGCTAAACTACCAAGAATAGACTTACGGGGATCTGATTTGTCTGGTGCAGATTTACGTGATGCAGATTTAAATGAAGCAAATTTGGATGGTGCTAAACTTATCGGTTCGATTCTTTATGAAGCTAACTTATTTAAAGCTAGTTTGCGTGGAGTTAATTTGAGTCGTGCTAATCTCAATCTTGCTAATTTGTATGGAGTCAACTTGCGTTCAGCTAATTTGTTTGGTGCTAGTTTGCGTTCAGCTAATTTACAAGCTGCAAACTTGTATAAAGCCAATTTGCAACAAGCAAATCTCAAAGCTGCTAATCTTTCTGGTGCTAAGTTATTTCTAGCTAATTTACAAGGGGCAAAATTAGGTAAAACAAATTTACGTTCAGCAGGTTTAATTGCTGCAAATCTTAATGGTGCAAATCTTAATGGTGCGAATTTACAAGGTGCAAATTTGAACGCGGCCAAATTGCAACAAACAGATATCTATTTTGCCAATCTCAGTGAAGCTAGTTTGACAGAAGCCAATTTATTTAAAGCTAATTTGATGGGAGCTAATCTTTGTCAAGCCCTTCTTGATGAAGCTGATCTTTCTGAAGCTAATCTCATGGGTGCTAATTTAGCAGGCGCTCATCTTCATGATGTCAAACTAACTGGAGCGATTTTAACCGGGGCAAAAAACCTTAAATCTGAGCAGATAATTAACGCAGTGGGCGATCGCACTACTCGCCTTCCTGATTATATTGAAGCACCAGCTAATTGGCAGGAAGCAGTCTAAATCGCTTAGTTCTTGTTTTCGCTTGGCAATTAAGACAGGTGCTAAAATTGCCAAAACGATCAATTATTAACCTTGTTAACCCTCAAATTTGCCAATTTGAGGCTTTTTAGAGTGATTTTGTTGTTCTTCAACAAACTCTTCCACTGCATAGACATCAGGCCATACAGTAGCACCGTGTTCGTAAGCATCAATGCCGATTTGATCCGCTTCAGGATCAACACGCAATTTACCAATAGCTTTTAATCCCAAGAACATTGCAAAAGCAAAAGCTATAGTAAATGCACTGACAGCAACTAGACCCAAAATTTGCACACCCAGTAAGTCAAAGCCACCACCTAAAAGTAGACCGGCTTTACCACCAGTGAGTTCTTTTTGACCCAAAAAGCCGATCGCTAATGTACCCATCATGCCATTGATGCCGTGAACCGCAAAGGCACTTACAGGATCATCAATGTGCATTGCTTCAATTAAGTCAATTCCCAAAACTACTAATATTCCCCCGGTTAAGCCAATTAAAACCGCAGCCCAAGGGAGAATAAAAGCACAACCGGCGGTAACTCCTACTAAACCAGCTAAAGAACCATTCAAACAGTAAACTAAGTCCCATTTACCGGAACGGAAATATTGATAAAACATGGCTGATAAAGCGCCACCACCAGCACCTAAAGTAGTATTGAGGATGACTAAACCAATTAAACCAGTGTTACCAGTGCTGAGGGTAGAACCAGGGTTGAAACCATACCAACCAAACCACAAAATCATCGTTCCCAAGGCTGCTAAACCTAAATTGTGTGCCGGTGGGATTGTTCCCCAAGCTGGACGACCAGGACGGGGTCCAAGTAAATAAGCACCTACCAAAGCTGTCCAACCGCCAACAGTGTGAACTACTGTACTACCAGCAAAGTCTAGGAAACCCATTTTAAATAACCAACCGTTGGAGTTCCAGACCCAGTGGACAATTAGCGGGTAACTAAATGCACCCATGATGGCGCTGTAAATTAAGTCACCGATAAAGTCTGTTCTTCCCGCCATTGAACCAGTAGTAATGGTACTAGCGGTAGCAGCAAAGGCAAATTGGAAGAAGAATAAGGTATAGGTATTAATTGCAGCAGTAGAACCAGGTGCGCCCATCGGGTAGCTACCATCTGCACCGGGTAACTGACTCAGGAAAAAGGTATCTGTCCCAATAAAACCACCCGCACTTGTACCGAAGGCGATCCCAAAGCCAATACCCCACCAAACCAAAATAGTTACCGCTGCATCAACAAAGTTTTCTAGTAAGGCATTCACTACTCCTCTTTGTCTCAGCAAACCCGCTTCTAACATGGAGAAACCAGTTTGCATGAAGAAGACTAAAAACCCTGTCAGTAGTACCCAAGTGGTATCAATGGAAATTTGTAATTTGGTGGTTGTATCCGCTAAAGATTGTACTGTTGGATCTGCGGCTTGGACAACTGTAGGAGCGAAAATTGCAAACACCATTGAGCCTATAGCTAGTGCTAGTAGGCGGTGTAAGGGACGAATACGATTATTCATTGCTGTTTTTTTTTGGCTAGAAAAACTTCAATTGATTTTCTTTGGCTTACCCAAATAAATAAATTTAATTGGGTAAATTATACAAGACTATTGTTAATAAAGCTGAAAACTCATTGTTTGGATTTTTTAACTTTTAGAGTTTTTCATCACTGCTAACACACTATTCTTCTTAATAGTATTAAGGTCGGTAGACCCTATGCTATGACGGGTTAGGAGTTTTTTTTTATTAACAGTTCCTTACCTCTCATGAAGGATAATTACTAGTCAAGGTGCAGTTTAAAATCTGGCACAAACCAGTGAGTTGAATGGTCAATGATATCAGAACGAGAATATACAGGAATTAGTTAGATTAACCCCTGCTCTACGTTGGTGAAACTACAAACAAATTTGATTGATTGTGTATTTAACACTGTTAAATATTCTGTATCTTCAAATACAATTTTTTGAGTTTTTATTTCTAGGACTTACGCAAGTGTCACACCAAAAATCTGTTGTAGGGTGCGTCAGACTGCATAAATCCTGCAAATAAGCAGATTGTTGATATCTGACGCACCCTACCAATGTACCAGTTGCGTAAGTCCTGATTTCAATGATGTCTTCTAGATCAAAGCAGGGAAGGTTAATCTATCCTTTGCCATATCAGCATTTGCCTTCAATAGCACTTTATCCTCAAGAGCGAGAATACTTATATATATAAATAATTAATAATTAATGAAATTAACATAACAAAAAACTATTTCCTACGTCATTCTACTTAAAATATTGAGTGATAAATACTATAAACAACAAGATCCCCGACTTCTCTAAGAAGTCGGGGATCTGACTCTGGCAATATTCACAAATCAAATGTCAAGGATTTGTTGACGGGAGAGTTATTAGATAAATTCAACTGAGGTTTATACACTAACAAACTACTTAATAGGAGTTCTTTTGAAACCTTCATATCCACCAGTGGTAAACCAATATTCCCAACTTCCACCAGAAGCCTTTGACCAATTATTGAGATCGAAAGAACCACTTCCTTCTGGTGTACCGGCAATTTTATAGACCTTAACAGCTTGTCCGTTATTATTCCAAATTATGGGTAAATCTCGTTTAACTTGTTCTGGTTCAGCACCATTAATTTGTAGAAAATAGGCATCTTGTCCTTTATCTGCACCATTACCAAATACTTTAGCAATTCCTTTTTCATCAATAGCAACAAAAGCACCTTCTTCTAAACCAATGGCAAAAACTGAAAGTCGATTGATATCATGAACAACTCTAGCTAATAATCCAAATAGTCTCCCATATCTTGTTTCTGTATGGTTTCTAGTAATTCTATCTAAATGTGTGTCAGTAATTACATTCTTGAGCGCAGGAACTCGAATAAAATCACTGCGATAAATATCTTTTGTATTGTGGTGAAAGGGGTCATTTAAAATTTCTGAACTCTGCACACCCTGATGGGAAGGTACATAATAGTAATCTCCTAAAATCGCCATACCTGCGCTAGTTCCAGCAATAGGAATCTTTTTTTCATTAATCAAAAAATTAATAGCATCTTCTACCGCTGTTCCTTCCCAATAATCTTCATAGGCATTTTGATCACCACCAGCTATAAATAGAGCATCGGCTTCACGGATATATTCAATAACTTCTGGATCATCGGCTGCTTCTCGACTGTCAATAGAAAGTTCAGCTGCTGAACTAATAAAATCTCTATAGTGATCACAAATCCAATCAGCGTGTTTACCTACTCCACCAGAACGAATTACTAAAAAATTCCCCCGTGCCGCTCTTTTTAGAAACCATTTAGTAGCTGCATCTTCCCCAGATTTTTGACCTTCTGCACCACCAATTAGCAGAATTCCAGGAACTGGTTTAGCTGATGTCTTATTGATTTTTCCGCATTCTCTAATATATTCAAAGTCTCGTCTTACCATAAATATCACCTTTGCTACTTATTGAGAATGACAAATATTGAGAACCTTTGATGTTCAAAAAATACATTTTTATAAATGATTAAGAATGCTCCCAGATATTAATTACTCCTTAGCTTTTGCATCCATGTACCATAAAAAAAGAAACAAGAATAATCCAATCTTGTTTCCTGTCATCTATGCCCTATGTTTATTGAAAATGCTATCCAGTTAAGGCATATAGGACTCATATTTGAAGTTTGAAAAAATC
>NZ_JAYGHA010000009.1:83738-116772 GCF_034931405.1 Anabaena sp. UHCC 0451
ATCCCTATAGCTATCTAAATTAATTAGAATTAAAAATTAAATATCACCTGTAAATTTACAGAAACTATTGGCACCTGTATTATTTTTTCTGAATTAACCTACTTACATTAGCAGCTGTCTCTTCTGGTTTTCCAGAACCAGGAAAAATTAAAATACTCTTGATATCAGGGTTATCTACTAATTCTTTTAACCGATGAAATTGTTGATCACTAATAGCAATTCCCGCAGAATTTTTAACATAATTTAATTCTTCTTGAAAATTAGCATCATTATAAGCTTGAATAAACACTTTGGTTCTTTTTTTTGGGGGGACATAGTAAATAATCGTATAGTTCAAAATACACCGACAGCAAGCAACACGGACAAAAACAAAAATCCATCACAAATAATGCTTGCACCTAGTGGTGTAATAATTTCCACAAATTTGATTGTGTAAATTCCAGAAATTACAATTTCTACAGCCACAAGGTACAAATAACTATTCGGCAAAAAAAGGTTAAAAAGCTGATCAAGCAAGCTTCCTTCATCCTGCTTCCCGGCAATATACATTTCTGATTAGGGTTTTGTCCAGCTACTAAAAGCCTAAAGCGTCTGCAAAGCCCCAATTGCAGGTATTTTACCCAACAGCTTGATAGCTGTGATATTATAAAAGACGTTCAAAAAATAGATAGGGTGAGCTACACCCGAATTTACGCTTGTGGATAAGAAAGAGCTAACTCCCTTGGTTGAAGCAAGAAGCAAACCCTCTAAAGTTTTCTTTAGTTGAATGACTAGCTTAAAAAAAGTTTGGTCAGTTTTTGCATAGCACTTCTGTATACATTTAGAAAAATATAAATTTCGTAGATTATGGCTCTGACGCAACAGCGCAAACAAGAACTCATTTCTGGCTTCCAAGTACATGAAACCGATACTGGTTCGGCGGATGTCCAAATTGCTATGTTGACTGATCGGATTAACCGCCTCAGCCAACACCTCCAAGCTAACAAAAAAGATCATTCGTCCCGCAGAGGACTATTGAAAATGATCGGACAACGTAAGCGCCTTCTAGGTTATATCCAACAGAACAGTCGGGAAAAATATCAAGCTCTAATTTCTCGTCTGGGTATTCGTGGTTAGGACTTACAGCTTATGTCTGCTGAAGAATCAGAACGCAGTCGCTTACCTTTTGAGCCAAACAAAAAGCGGCAAAAACCTGTAAAAGCTAAAATTCAACAGGTAGTCAAGACACAAGAACCTAGTCAAAAGTCGCAAAAGCAGCCACCATTCACTAAAGAAGAAATGGCGATTCCTGAAGTGGTCAGCCAGCGGATGATCCGCAGAGTCGCTGCATTTTGTGGTATACCTACATCTTTAGGTATTACTACTCTGGTGGCCAGCTATTTGCTGGTCAGCTATGCCCATGTTCAATTGCCTCCTATCGCTGTGTTATTGGTGAACATGGGATTATTTGGTATCGGCGTTTTAGGCATAACTTATGGTGTTCTTTCTGCCTCTTGGGATGAAGACAGCCCTGGAACTTTAATAGGTTTGGGTGAATTTGCTACCAATTGGGGAAGGATGGCAGAAGTTTGGCGTGAAACACGCAAAAAGAACGTCTGATCAGCGGCGCTCAGGTATCTTTAGATAACTGCAATATTGGCTAAATTGACGAATAAATTTTGTCTAATTTATACCCAATATTCAGCAAAAGTACCTGGCGCTACATTTTTTCTATATTTTCTAGCTTTTTCTAGCTTAATTATTTAGTAATTTCCGTAGGTAAAAATCAAGTCAACATTCCTGAGTCGGTAAATATTTTACTCAAAGTTTACTCAAAAATACAGGGATTTTAAAATGATTGTTGTCATGAAAGTCGGTTCCCCACAGGTGGAAATAGACCGTTTAACTGAAGAGTTAGCAGCCTGGGGTTTAACACCAGAAAAAATTATTGGACAGCATAAAGTAGTCATAGGTTTAGTAGGTGAAACTGCGGATTTAGACCCGCTCCAAATTCAGGAACTCAGTCAATGGATTGAGCAAGTTTTGCGGGTGGAAGTACCCTATAAACGAGCTAGTCGTCAGTTCCGCCACGGAGAAGCTTATGAAGTGGTGGTGAATACTCCAGATGGGGATGTGGTGTTTGGTGAACATCATCCTTTAGTAGTTGTGGCTGGACCATGCTCAGTGGAAAATGAAGCCATGATTGTGGAGACTGCGCGGCGAGTTAAGGCTGCTGGTGCTAAATTTTTACGGGGTGGGGCGTATAAACCCCGGACTTCACCTTATGCTTTTCAAGGTCACGGTGAAAGTGCTTTGCAATTGTTAGCCACAGCCAGAGCAGTCAGCGGACTCGGTATTATTACGGAAGTGATGGATGCTGAGGACTTGGATAAAATTGCAGAAGTTGCGGATGTGATTCAGGTGGGAGCGAGAAATATGCAGAATTTCTCGCTGTTAAAGAAGGTGGGAGCGCAATCAAAACCAGTGCTGTTAAAAAGGGGGATGGCGGCGACAATTGAAGATTGGTTGATGGCGGCTGAGTATATTTTGGCGGCGGGTAATCCCAATGTGATTTTGTGTGAACGGGGAATTAGAACTTTTGACCGACAGTATACGCGCAATACTCTAGATTTGTCGGTTGTGCCTGTGTTAAGAAAGCTAACTCACCTACCCATTATGATTGATCCCAGTCATGGTGTCGGTTGGTCTGAATTTGTACCTTCTATGGCGATGGCGGCGATCGCCGCTGGTACAGATTCTCTCATGATTGAAGTCCACCCCAATCCGGCTAAAGCCTTATCTGATGGACCCCAATCTTTAACGCCGGACAAATTTGATAAATTAATGTCAGAATTAGCAGTTATTGGTAAAGCCGTAGGTCGTTGGCCAAAACCCGCAGTAGTAGCAGTGTAATTCTCAGATAGATCCCAGACTTCTCCCAGAAGTCGGGGATCTGGGTACTGACTCCTGTAAATTACCTTCTTCTCCCTCTGCTACCAAAACCAGAAGAACGGCTTCCAGAAGAACGTCCACCACTACCAAAACCACTACCAGAATTACGGCGTGTATTGCTGGAGTTACCGGAAGGACGAAGGTTACTGCTACCAAAACCAGAACCAGTCGCCCGACCACTTGTATTTGTCCTGGGTGTCGTACGAGTTGAATTTCCAGATGATTTAATCGACCCTGTAGTGCGGAAAGCAGTCCGATTTCTTACCGCTGCGGGTGGTTCATTGTAGCGAGAACGGTAGCTGGAAACCGCTGAATCATAGCTAGAACCATAGCCACCATAGCCCCTCATAATCCCACCGGGCTGATAAACGGGGGGAACGTAGTATTGAGGTCTAAATAAGAGACTACCAATAGCTTGACCTGCCACATTACCAGCTAAAGACGCTGCAAAAGGTGTCCAGAAGTTAGATTCTCGACGCACAACCACGGTTTCTTGTTGTCCCGTTTGGGGATTGGTTTTTGTCTCGGTGACGTTATGAACGTACTCAAGTTTAAAGTCTTCTGTCAGGTATAAAGCTGGTTGGCCATTTTCTACCTTCAGGTAACTTTTTTTGCCCTCTTTGATTTCTTCATCTGTCAGCCGCGCCATTTGTAGCTTTTCAGTGCTAAATGTTGGCGGCTGACTACCGAGTAAAAACAGGGTATACTCACCGTTGGCATCGTTGTAACTGGCTTGTTGTACTGGATACTGTCCATCATTCAACTTGGTAGGGGTAGCACTTTGGCTACCACTTGGAGTAGAAGATGTAGTTTGGTTTCCACCTCCACAAGCGACGGTTGTCAAGCACAAACTCAGGGCTAAACAAGCGATTGTAAATTTACGGACTATAGTTTTGATCATTGCCTGATTTTCCTAATTTGTTTTGTTAGCCATCATTGCCGATGGTAATTGTGATAACTACAGACTAACCAACAAATTACAATGGGATCAATTCCGGGAAATACTGTAATAATTGATCGTTAGTCAATTCGTCTCCTAGCTGGGCTGGTGAAAAATGCACTTGGATAGCTCGGAGTTTATGTTTTTGGTGTAAATTGATCACGGCCTTCAATCCTGCTTTTAATGCTTGGATGTTAGAAAGGTCAGATTCTAATTCTGGAACTTCTCCTTCATAAGCCACTGTCAACATCACCACTACGTTGCGGGTTACAGGAATAGAGAAAGATTGATCGGAACTGGAGGCAGAACTAAAATCAGCTTCAGCACCATATCTTTGGGCTGAGTCGGTAAATAATTCATTTACATAATCTCCCGCTTCTCCTTCATCCCAAAAGACATCACCTTCGTTAGCTGCTGAAAGCCAGTATTCATCATACCTAAGTAGGGTTTCGCAAATTTCTACTAACTCTCCTCCCAAAATTTCTAAATCGCCATCAGCATCAATTGCTGCTCTGGCGGCGCGGTTTAAAACTCCTAAAATTGGTGCTACTTCACTTCCTGCCAAATGCAGAAATAGACGGCAAACTACATAGCGAGTTTTACCCATCATTTTATTAAATAAATTGCTCATTTTTCTTCTCCGGTAATTTTGTGAGTTATTAATGACCAAGCACTACTGACTAATAACGTAAAAACCTTGAATAAAATCCATGATCATCTTTACCGAAGGCATAATATATTCTGATTCTTCCGATATATCATCATCAGAATTACTAGGAAACCGATTGACAAATCGCTTGCCAAAGTTAGGATGATCATAGATGGTCAAACATTGGGCGCTAGAATTAGTGATGATTGTTTGGGTGGGCGCTTTAAAAAACTTTAGTTTTGCTGCTACTTCTAGATTTTTTTTCGTTTGTTTAATGGTTTTAGATTTATTGACAGCTTTCTCTAGGAATAACATTAATTTTTCTGCCAATATAGATGATTTTAAACTATGGTTATGCGTGATTTCTTCACAGATTATGTCTACCATAGTGTAAATAATTTTTTGTGTGGCTGTGGCATCTTTAAAAGGAAGAATTGCCATAAAAGCTGTTGCTAGTAAAATTTCATCATTATCTACTCTAAATGTGAAGACAGTCCGACGGTTACTGATTTCTAGGCTGGGAGGCTGGATAAGTCCATCGTATTCTTGAGCAATTTGGTAATAAGTACCAGCTAGGACAAAGTTGGCTTCATATTCTAAAGGTAGGTCTACAATAATGCGAATTGTGGGTGGAGTAGCATTAAAAAAGTCCCGTAGTTCTTCGCCATGGAAATTTTGGATGATGGTGCGATCGCCTGTGGGTGAAAGATCAACCCATTCACATTTGATCCCTTCAATTTTTAGCCCAAATCTGGGGGTAGCATAAAGTTTAGCACCAGTTAAGGTCGCTCCCGTTAAGTCAGCACCCATCCATTCAACTTTAATTAATTTCGACTGAGTTAAATTAGCGTGTACTAAACTAGAGTTAGTTAAATTGGCATTAGTTAAGTCTGCACCCGTTAAATTAGCTCCACTTAGCTTGGCTCCACTTAGGTCTGCCCAAATTAAATTTGCTCCTCTTAAATCTGCCCAGCGCAAATTTGCCCCACTTAAATCGGCTCCACTGAGATTAGCCATACACAGATTGGCTTGTCGGAGTTCGCTGTCTCGTAAATTTGCGCCACTGAGGTCGGCAGAAGTCATATCAGCGGCACTGAAGTTAGCCATTTCTAAGTTGGCTTCCCTCAGAGAAGAACCTCTTAAGTTAGCTTCGTTGAAATTAGCTCGCCGCAGATTACCCTGTCGCAGTGTAGCTTCTCGCAAGTCGGCACTGTTAAAGTTGGCTTCACACATATCAGCGCGGCTAAAATCAGTGCGAATTAACTCAGCGCGAATGAAGGAAGCTTGGCGCAGTTGACTACGAGTTAGATCCGCACGAATTAAATTAGCAACGTTGAGACTACAGTTGTTGAGAATTGCCCCAGACAGATTTGCCCCACTGAGTCTAGCTACATTGAGCTTGGCGTAACTCAAATTAGCGTCGCTAAGATTTATGCCGCTCAGATTAGCTACGCTCAAATTGGCATCGCTGAGATTAACGCCACTCAGTTTAGTGCCACTCAAGTTGACTTCAGCCAACTCAGCGCCACTAAAATCTAAGACTCCCGTTGCATATTTTTCTAGTAATTCCTCTATAGTCATGAATCTACCTCTCGGATGCCAACTTTATTAGTTGGTAAAGTATGCAGATAATATTTCAAAGTTTAGTTGTCAAGGGTAAAAATGAAAATTGGTATTTTAGGACTGGGACTAATCGGCGGTTCGTTAGGTTTTGATTTACGCTCCCAAGGACATTATGTTTTAGGAGTTAGCCGCCGTGAATCAACCTGTCACAAAGCTATTGACATCGGCAGTGTTGATCAAGCCTCAGTTGATTTGAGTTTGTTGGCAGCTGCTGAAGTTGTGTTTATTTGCACCCCCATAGGACTTATTGTGCCTCAAGTTGAACAGTTAGTTGCTCATTTGCCTGAGACTACTATTGTGACTGATGTAGGTTCAGTAAAAACACCTATAGTAAATGCAATTTCTCCTCTATGGCCTAATTTTGTTGGTGGTCATCCAATGGCGGGAAACACAGATGTGGGTATAGAGGCTGCACAACGAAATTTGTTTGTGAATCGGCCTTATGTACTCACACCAACAGAAACAACGCCAACTAGCGCCATTACAGTCCTAGAGGAAATTGTGCGATCGCTTGGTTCTATTATCTACCATTGTCAGCCAGAAAAACATGACCGTGCTGTAAGTTGGATTTCCCATTTACCGGTCATAGTCAGCGCCTCTTTGATGGCTGCTTGTTTAAGTGAATCAGATCCAGAAATTTTTCAATTAGCCCAAAACTTAGCTAGTTCAGGTTTTCGGGATACCAGCCGCGTTGGTGCTGGTAATCCAGAGTTAGGGGTCATGATGGCACAATATAATCATCAAGCCTTGATCAGTTCCTTACACCAATATCGTCAAAACCTCGATACTTTTATTCACATCATTGAACAAGAAGACTGGGAACTGTTGGAACAAAAGCTCAAGTTCAATCAACAGCAACGTCCTAAATTTTTGGATTAAATGAGTAGGCAGAAGGCAGAAAGCAGAAAGCAAAATTGAAAGTAAAGATCATATTTCTCCACTGCTACTCCTGCTTCCCCATCTGTCACTTCATTCTTGCCACAAAGCGATTCCACCTAATAAACCGGTGATATTGGGAATCAGCTTCACATTTAAGGGTAAATTCATATTCACGCGCACGGCTTCACCACCACCGAGATAAAGACAATCATAATTAAACAAACTTTGTAAAGAAGCGATCGCTTTTTGTAATCGCTTATTCCATTTCTTCTGCCCTATTTTTTCCAGTGCAGCACGTCCCAGCTGTTCTTCATAGGTTTTTCCTTGACGAAACTGATGATGTCCCATTTCCATATTAGGAACCAATTTCCCATCTACAAACAAAGCCGAACCAAAACCAGTACCCAAGGTAATTACTAATTCCACGCCTTTACCTGCAATTGCCCCTAATCCTTGCATATCCGCATCATTAATTATTTTTACAGGTTTATGTAGCATCTCAGATAATGCTGTTGCTAAATCAAAACCAATCCAATTATCATCCAAGTTTGCTGCTGTTTCTGTGACTCCACAGCGAACCACACCGGGAAAACCGACAGAAACCCGATGATACTCTCCTTGTGATGTGGCTAATACATTAATGGCATTAATGACTACCTCCGGTGTTGCTGGGTGGGGTGTTTCTAATCTCCCCCGTTCTGTTAATGGCTTACCAGTGATATCCAAAACTATAGCTTTAACACCACTACCACCAATATCTATTGATAGAGTGCGAACTGAACCGTTATCTTCTATCATGGGAGATTTTTCCTTATGCTGCAACTTCTTTAGCCATTATGCGCTGCTAAATTCTAGTCAGCAGCAGATATTTCGAGTGTTTTTATAACTTCCTCAAGTTTAGAAGTGATTAGGGACTGGGTAGATGGGAAGGTGAATAACCCCATCACCAATTACCAAAAATCTCTATCGCCGGACTCATCTAGATTTGCTAGTCTAGGAGTAGTGCAAAAATTGCTGATAGTGGTGTAGTTCTCTATTAAAATTATTATTCAGAGCAAAAATTATGACAGCATTTGAATCTAACAGCCTACGTTCTTATAGTCAAGAAGAAGTGCAGCAAATTTTACAACTGGCGATCGCTCGTCAAACTGATGATGGTAATCAAGAATTTTCCTATCAACAAATTATCGAAATTGCTGCTGAGTTACAAATTTCACCAGAAGCAGTTAAACAGGCAGAATTTGACTGGATAGCCGCACAAAGCGAAGTCCAACAACGTCAAGCTTTTGACCTTTACCGTCAAGGTAAATTGAAAAAACGTTTGGGTAATTTTGCAATTGTCAATAGTTTTTTTATGTTAGTAGATTTCGTTGGTGGTGCTGACATTTCTTGGTCACTATACATTTTACTATTTTGTGGATTAGTAGTTGTCCTTGATATCTGGAATACTTTTCAAAGTAAAGGTGAAGACTATGAAGCGGCTTTCCAGAAATGGAATCGTAAGCATCAAATTAAGCAAACTATTAATACAGTTTTGAATAAGTGGTTTAAGGCATTTCAAACATATTAGTCTTTGATTGGATGATGGATGATTAATTACTTAATTTTAGTAGTCTTGATCACAAAAGTGAGGTTTTAATTTTCAGCCAAGATAATCATATAATTTTGATGAATATTATTGATTGAGAACTCATTCACATATCCATCAAATATTGTCGTGGCAATTTGGCCTGATTTTCAATTTAAGCTGCTGTATAATCAGAAGATAATGAGAGCAAACTGTCGGTCAAGGAAGTAAAAAATTGCCACCAAAATCAAGTATCAAGGAATTTTATTCCTAACTTCCGAATTATTATGCATTATTTATCATGCAGTCACTCTTATAAATCATGATATGTTGCTTAAATCCTGATTGCCAAAAACCGGAAAATCCCGATGAAAAAGAGTTTTGTCAAAATTGTCAAACACCATTAGTTCCACTTTTAAGAAATCGTTTCCGTGTGATCAGCTTGCTGTCAGATGAAGGGGGATTTGGCCGAACATATTTATCAGAAGATACAGACAAATTAAATGACTGTTGTGTCATTAAACAATTAGCACCAAAATTTCAAGGAACTTGGTCACAAAAAAAGGCAATGGAGTTGTTTAGTGAAGAAGCAAAGCGACTTCAAGAACTGGGAGAACATCCACAAATTCCCACTCTATTAGCTTATTTTGAACAAAATGATTGTTTGTATTTAGTACAACAGTTTATTGATGGACATAATTTATTAAAAGAATTGCAATTAAGAAAAAACTATAGAGATTGGGATATTCAATCTATTTTACTGGATTTATTACCTATTCTCAAGTTTATTCATAGTCGAGGAGTTATTCATCGAGATATTAAACCAGAAAATATTATCCGACGTAAAAATGATGGCAGATTAACACTGATTGATTTTGGTTCTTCTAAGCAATTAACAGCAAGAGTGCAAAGGAAAAATGGCACTTCAATTGGTTCACATGGTTATTCTTCCATTGAACAAATTAGAGATGGTAAGGCTTATCCAGCTAGTGATTTATTTAGTTTAGGTGCTACTTGCTTTCATTTGTTAACGGGAATTTCTCCTTTTCAACTATGGATGGAACATGGTTATAGTTGGGTAAAAAGTTGGCAAGATTATTTACGTTCTCCTCTCAGTCATGAACTAGCAATCATTATTGATAAGTTGTTACAAATAGATATTCAAAATCGTTATCAATCAGCTGATGAAGTGATTAGAGATTTGAGTAAACAGTATACACATCTTCTCGCACCAGCTAGTAATTCATGTTTAGCAACACCACCTAAAAAAACAGATATTTATCCTAAAAAAAATATTTTTCTGAGAAATTTATCTTTTATAATCGGGATAATTACATTTTTAGGTTTGGGAGAATTTGGTTATAGACACTTTCACCAAATACAAACGGCTATTTCTTCTCGTTTGAGTCCACCACAAAATAATACAGCTAATAGTGATGATGTTATCAATGAAGCATCACAAAAATCTTTAGATAAAATTGCTTTAGTAAAGACTATTTCCGAACCAAATAAATCGGTTGCATCTGTTGCTATTACCCCAGAATCTCAAACTATTATTAGTAGTGGTAATCGGGTCATTAAATTATGGAATATTGCCACGGGTCAAGAAATCACTACCCTAACAGGGCATACACAAAATGTCAATGTGGTAGCTGTGAGTGCTGATGGTAAAATTCTGGTTAGTGGTAGTGATGACTATACAATTAAAGTTTGGAATTTAAGTACAAGAAAATTGATTTATACCCTAATTAGTCATACTGATTCAGTTCATGCTGTGGCTATTAGTAAGGATGGAAAAACTTTGGTAAGTGGTAGTGATGATAAAACTATTAAAGTTTGGAATTTAGCTACAGGAAAGTTAATCCGCACTCTCATAGGTCATACTGACTGGGTACGTTCTCTTGCTATCAGTCCTGATGGTGTCACCTTAGCAAGTGGTAGTTTTGATAAGACAATTAAACTGTGGAAGATCACACAAGAAAAACCAATTAGTTCATTAACTCCCAATACACAAACTGTGATATCTCTGGCTTTTAGCCCAGATGGAAAAATTCTTGCTAGTGCTAGTCGCGATCGCCAACTTAAATTGTGGAATATCAATCAAAAAGCAGAGATTCGCACTGTTGTAAAACAAGATAATAATGTCACATCTTTAGCTTTTAGTCCCGATGGTAAAACTCTTGTTAGTGGTAATCGAGATTGTACCGAATGTAACCACGCTATTAATCCTAATATTAAATTATGGAATGTGGCTACAGGTGAAAAAATTTCTACGGTAACTGGACATACCAACACAGTCACTTCTCTGGTTTTTAGTGCTGATGGTAAAACTTTAGTCAGTGCTGGAGAAGATAAAGAAATTAAGATTTGGCGTTTTTTACAGTAATTAAGGACTTACACAACTGGCACATTGGTAGGGTGCGTCAGATATTAATAATCTGTTTATTTGCAGGATTTATGCAGTCTGACGCACCCTACAACTGGAGAAGATAAAGAAATTAAGATTTGGCGTTTTTTACAGTAATATAATTGATAATTTTTCTGTTTAACGCCGATCTCTTTCTAAATCATCGATTACTGTTTGTAAATACCACTCTTCCGACATTCCTGGATAAAAATCTTGCTTTTGCTTAATTAATCTTTGGGCTATTTCCCAATGTCCTCCAACCATGCGTAATAGTCGTTGACGTAATAGGTTATGGGTAGCTTTATTTGTTTCTGGAATAGATGACTGGATTTTTTGTAAGCTATTTAATACTTGTTGATAATTTTCCCAATCTTCTTGTTCACAATAAATACTAGCTGCTTGTTGATAATCACCTACAGCATTTGACATTTCTTCTAAACAAGTATGGGCAATACCACGATTATAGTACGCTAATGGATGTTCAGGATTAATTTGTATTGCTTGGGAATAATCTTGAATTGCTGCTAAATAATTGCCCATTGCTTGATATATATTACCCCTAGCAACATATACTAAATTATCTTGAGGTTGCATTTTTAAGGCTTGATTAATATCAGCTAAAGCCCCTTGATAGTCTCCTATTTGAGAACGGGCTTTGCCGCGATTGCGATAAACAATAGCATCTTCAAAGTTTAATTGTAGGGCTTGGTTAAAATCAGCGATCGCATCTCGATAATTACCCATTTTACAATATACTACACCACGACAACAATAAGCTTGGGCATCTTGAAAATCAGCTTTTAAAATCCAATTTAAATCAGTGATCGCTTCTTTTGTATCGCCTTTTTCTGCCTTTTCTAATAATTGAGTGAAATAATTTTTAGTAGATATAATCGGTGCGGCTTTTGAATTAACTGGATTTGCTTTAGCTTCTGCTTTTGGTTGTAGCTGTTCAATCTTCTCTAAACAAAGACGAGCATTTTCTTTATCTTTTTGTGCTAAATATAATGCTGCGGCTTTTTTAAAATTAGCGATCGCATTTTGAATATTTCCCTGTTTGCGTTGCACTATCCCCCGTAAGTTATAAGCAGCAGCATCATGCAGATTGAACTGAATCGCTTTTTCTACATCTTCTAAACAACCAGGAAGATTTTTTAAAGTTAACCTTGCTAAAGCCCGACAATAATAAGCTTTGGCGTTTTCCCAATCCAGTTTAATAGCTTCAGTATAATCAGAAACTGCTTGGAGAATAGCATCAGATTTGTAATATGCTAAACCTCGTTCCAGATAAGCTGCACTAAGGTAAGGGTCTAGCTGTATGGCTTGGTTAAAATCTTCAATAGCACCAGGATAGTCTTTTTGTTTCGCTTTTTCTAATCCGCGATTGTAAAATTCTGAAGTCATAATTTTTTATTGTAGATCACCAAGTTAATTCTATAAACATTTTATGAAAAGTCTATAGCATTTCCTAGTCTAATAAAGTACAAAATCATCTGCGTTTATCTGCGTCCATCTGCGTTTAATTAATTAATATTCCTTGGATCTCATTTGAATGGGAATTTCTATATTATAGGCCATCCTTGATCCGAAATTCTGAAATCCCCGACTTCTTGAAGAAATCGGGGATCTGATTGTTAGCTAACACAAACCTCTATTCTGAAATTAAACTAGGACAAGTCAGCACAAAAACATCTCTAGTTCCTGGTGCGAGATTTTCTGGTTTAATGGGAGTTGTAAAGTGAAAAAAATCATGATCATTAACTACTACTAATTCTCCTGGTTGGAGAATTTTGTTAAAAACAGGCTTCTCTTTTTTAGCAGTATATAAATGTGTTTCTCCACCTTGAATATTGTCTCTACCTACAGAAAATATACCAATGAAATCAGTTCCATCTTGATGAATACCTTCAGGTGCAGGATTTCCTAAATGACCTGGTGAACAGGTGGTTCTAATTTGATGAATAGCAATTTCTGCTTCTGGATGCAGTTTGCAAGAATCAATAAATGCTAATACCAAATTTTTGAAAATTTCCAGTTCTATCAGTCCATCTTCTAATTCTGCAAACTCTCTTTTAATATCACCCAATAAAGGATTATATTCGCGGCTTTGAAATAGATAACCGTGTGGGAGTTTCACCAACTTATCCTCAGAAATCATCACTCTTGATAACCTCCGAGAGCGATATTTGCCCTGTATATAAGGATCAAGAGGTAAGTTCTGAAAAAATGGCTGGAAACCTTGAGTATTAATCGAATTTACTTTTCTGAGGGTAAACAAAAAAGCATATTCTAACTTTGTGACATAAGAGACTTGTTGCATAGGACTTTTCTCCTTGCATTTTTAAGTCCGCCCAGATTTTTTTTTACTTGGGAGGTCTGTAATATCCATTATATGCAACTCTTTTTAAGCTGTAGTAAATTTGAATACAAAAATTGTCAAATTGACATATTTACACAGAAACTGCTATTTTTTCACGGGCATCATTTTTTTTGATAGATATGAAGATGAGCTAATGTAATTAGGTCTTCTAATGAACGATTCTGACTAGGATTATGGCACTGGATACCAATATTCACCGTGATCGGAAACGGTAAATGTTGATTCTGATTGAATTGGGCAATATTAGTTTCTACTCGCTCTTGTATAACTTCATAAGCAAGCTCATATCCTTGTATTAACACTACAAATTCATCTTCGCTGATCCGCCCTAAAGTATCGGAAGTGCGGAAACTATGTTTGAGTAATCTGGAAATTGCCAGGATAGCGTCTTCACCAAGTTCACTACCAAAAGTATGATTAATTTCTTCAAGTCCATTCAGTTCAAAGAACATCAAACTCGTATGAATTTGCGATTGCGCTCCGCGCACTGCCGTAGGCAATCGCTTGGCTAGTCTTAATTGCTGTTCAGCCAACAGGAAAAAACCGCGTCGGTTATGCAGTCCAGTGAGTTCATCAGTCAGGGAGAGACGGCGGATTTCCGCTTCCATCCCTTTGCGTTCTTGTATTTCCTTTTGCAGAAAGGTGTTGGCTTTTTCTAGGGCGGTTGTGCGATCGCGTAATTGTTGTTCTAATTGAGAATATATCTGTAAATTATCCATAGCTATTGCTGTACTATCTGCTAGTAATTGCAATAACTTCACTTCTTCTGTAGTCGCTTGATGCTGCTGTGACCAATAAGTACCAATTGCACCAATTGGTTCATCAGTACGGATGGGAACCATAGCCATACTTTTCACATAAGTATCTTGATAAACAGCCCTGGAAATTCTTTGATCATTGAATATGTCTTCAATAATACTTGGTTGACAGTTTTGCATCACCCAACCATCAATACCAGTATGGTTCGGAAATCGCTGACCTTTCCATAGAGGCGCAATAGTATTCTCATCAACGTAATAGGAAAAGTCATTATCTAATAATACAAACGTCGCTCCATCAGAATTAGTCAGTTCTCGGACTGCTGATAGCACAATTTTCGTCATCTCTTCTAAAGTACGTGCCAAGCATAGCTTTTGAACTACTATCAACAAACGCTCTATTGACCGTAAATAATACTCAGTACCAGCCATTTGTGAGTCAATTTTGATGTACATAACATTTTTTAATAGGTATTTTATATACTCCTAGCTATTTCTATAATAGTAAAAATATCAAAATATTTGTAGAAATTTAATCTTCTTCATCACCGCTTTTATCGTATTCTTACTAAGTATTCATTCTTATTCATAATTTACATAATTATCATGACTGATTGCCTTTATTGCTACCCAAAATTATACTCAGGTATTTTACTCAAACGCTACAAACGTTTTTTTGCTGATGTTCAACTTGTGTCTGGCGAAGTTGTGACAGCACACTGTCCCAATACAGGACCAATGACAGGAGTTTCTACTATTGGTAGTCCTGTACAGTTGTCTAAAAGCGATAATCCTCAGCGAAAATTAGCTTATACTTTGGAGTTAATTCAAGTAAACGAACCAGAACCGACTTGGGTAGGTGTAAATACAGCTTTACCTAACCGAGTAGTCAAATTAGCTTTAGAAAAATATCTTTTCTCTGAATTAAGTGAATATACACAAGTTAAAGGTGAAGTAGTTTATGGAAAAGATAAAAAAAGTCGAGTAGATTTTTACTTAACAGGAAATGAACAACAACGTCCGATTTATTTAGAAGTTAAAAATACAACTTGGACACAAGGAAATTTAGCCTTATTTCCTGACACAGAAACCACAAGAGGACAAAAGCATTTACGGGAATTAATGGAAGTGTTACCCCAAAGCCGTGCGGTAATGTTGTACTTTATTAATCGTGGTGATTGTCCAGAGTTTGCCCCCGGTGACACTAAAGATCCTATATATGGTAAGTTGTTACGGCAAGCGATCGCTCTCGGTTTAGAAGTCTTACCTTGTCGGTTTGATATTTCTCCTGAAGGTATCCGCTATTTGGGTTTAGCAGAACTGAAAATTTAAGCATTTAACCATCAGCTAACAACCACATCAAAGTGCGTAATTATTAACACACAAACTTTCTCTCAAGAGAATGCTAACATGAATACAAAGATTGTTCCTCACGTTTCCACAAAGATCAAGGATAAACTTCCTATTTTTGATCAGCAGTTTTTGTTGAATAAAAATAACAAACAGCAGGAAACATGAATGATCTGAGTAATCATATCAGATTGCTATATGTTAGAAACACTTGTGACTGAAACCACCGTGGAAATGCCACCCACCCAGGCAGAACTTCCTTATGATGACGGTATTCCAATGGAGACACAAAGACATAAATTACAATTGGATATTTTAATGGACACCATTCAGCCTTGGCTAGATCAAAGGACTGATGGATATGTGGGGGGCAATATGTTTGTCTACTACAGTTTAGCGCAATTAAAAAATCAGGATTTTCGGGGTCCAGACTTCTTTACCGTCTTAGGTGTTCCCAAAAAAGAGCGTCTTTCTTGGGTGGTTTGGGAAGAAGGAAAATCACCAGATGTAGTAATTGAATTACTTTCAGAAAGCACAGCCAAAAATGATAAAAATCAGAAAAAACTGATTTATCAAAATCAGATGCGTGTTTCTGAATATTTTTGGTTTGATCCTTTTAACCCAGATGATTTTGCAGGTTTTCACATTAATAGTGGTGTGTATGAACCTATTCCTTTTAATGATAAAAATCAGTTAGTAAGTACAGTTTTAGGTTTGACTTTAGTCCGTTGGCAGGGTAATTATCGGGCTGTAGATGCCACTTGGTTACGCTGGGCAAATAACATCGGTGAGTTATTTCCTACTTCTTTAGAACTTGCTGAACAGGAAAAACAACGGGCTGAACAAGAAAAACAACGGGCTGAACAAGCTGAAGATAAATTAAGACAAGTTGCAGTAAATTTGTTAAATAATGGAATGCCTATAGAACAAGTGGCACAGTTAACAGGTTTAGATCCAAAGCAACTTCTGGGAGAGTAACCCAACATATAACAGGTGATAGGTGACAGTAGAGATGGGGAAATGGGAAGCAGGGAGAGAATATTATATTAACTTTTGCCTTTTGCCTTCTTTCCACTGTTCCCTGTTCCCTTTTTAACCCAACTTAAACAAATAACGAATATTCATACCTAGCTATTTACGTTGATGTTGCTGAACCAGTAGAGGTAATTTTAGAGAAGATTAGAACGGCTTTAGGAATTTAGGCGTGGTGATGCAATACTGTATCAGTTAATAGTTATAGTGAAAACAAACCCATGCTTGTCAATGTGGGGTATCAAATCTAATCATGGATACAAAAAAATTACTGATAATCTGATATACTTTCAATGTAACAATGTTTAAATTTTTGCTTAATCCGTAATAATGCCTTTAGTTAAACCCTTCACTCAGGGATTTTCTTTGCTGCGTTTTGGCAAACAGCGTCCATCGAAATTCAGATTTACCAAAGTATTGCCTCTATTATTGATAGGGATAGCAATTTACTGTTTTTTAGAATTGGCTTGGCCAAAGCGTTTCCTACTTCCCAGCTTATTTGGAGAGTCAGTATTTTGTGTCAATACTCCTGATAAAGTTTTAGCACTGACATTTGACGACGGACCTCATCCAGTCTATACCAGAGCAATTGCTCAAACCCTTTCAGATTATCAAGCTCAGGGAACATTTTTTGTATTGGGAAAACACAGTAAAATGTATCCCCAAATTGTCCAATCTTTGCAACAACATGGACATGAAATAGCTAACCATACCTGGCATCATTACAATTTAAATAGTAAGTTCCAACCTTCTATTTATAAAGAAATTGCCGAAACAGATATTTTAATTAATCAATTAATTTCACCCAAAAATGTTTACTTTAGACCTCCTTTTGGTCGTGCTGGTGTTTTTGTCACGAATGTTTTAAAACAGATGAGTAAGCCGATTATTTTTTGGGATGTGGATTTACAGGACTGGCGTGGAAAATCTGCCGCAGAGATGATGAAGATATTTGAAAATAACTTTCATAATGGTTCAATCATTCTTTTACATGATTCTGATGGTGTAGCAAAAGGAGGAGTATATGCTAGTCGCCACAATACTGTAGAGGTAGTGGAGGAAATTTTGAAAGCTTATACTCCCCAGGGGTATGAATTTGTAACTATATCAGAGTTATTAAAGAGAGGAAATGTAGTTAAAGTACAAGAACGCTGTTTAAAGCAAAATTAAAACAATCAAGATGGACGTGAAAAATAACTGGCGCTCTACCGTTTCTGCTCCCTGGTTTCATCCTTTACTGCTGCTGATTTGGTTCATCATTGGTATGGGTTTACGTTTGACTAACTTAACAGCCAAATCTCCGTGGACTGATGAATTTGCGACTTTAGTATTTAGTTTGGGTAATAGTTTTTTACCAGTACCTTTAGATCAAGCGATCGCCCCTGATATTTTATTACAACCATTACAAATAAATCCTACGGTTGGTATAGGAGATGTAATTAATAATCTTCTCACAGAGGATAATCACCCACCACTATATTTTGTCCTGGTTCATCTGTGGATGAGGCTATTTCACCACCCAGACGGTTTAGTATCCCTGTTTGCCGCACGTTCATTTCCGGCTTTACTGGGTGCGGCCTCTATTCCCTGTGCTTATTTTTTAGGTAAATTAGCTTTTCGTTCTCCATTAGTAGGACAATTAGCAGCTGCAATGATGGCAGTCTCACCCTACGGAGTATTCTTAGCACAAGAAGCCCGTCATTATACCTTGGCTATGCTTTGGGTGATGCTTTCGATAGCTTGTTTGGTAGTTGCTATTCGTCACCTGGAAAAGCAAAAATTGTTACCTTTGTGGTTAATTATTGCTTGGGTGGGAGTTAACGCCTTGGGTTTTGCTACTCATTTCTTTTTTGTGATCACTCTTGGCGCTGAAGCTGTAGCTTTGATTTTTGTAGCTTGGAAACAACAAACTCAAACAAAAACTTGGGTGTTGCTTTCTCCTCTGTGGTGGCGGCTTTATTATGTAGTAGCTGGTACGGCTGTTGCTGGGTTGGTGTGGTTGCCTGGGAGGTTACAAAATCGCTACATTGGCACTTTAACGGAGTGGATTAAAGGTGAGCGTGTGGGACTAGGTTGGATTAGCCCCATTTTTCAAGCTTTAGGTACATGGATTACCATGATTTCTTTACTCCCAGTTGAAGCACCTCAGTTAACGGTGGTTATATTGTCTGGGTTGGTGATGTTAATTTTCTTTATTTGGGCAGTGCCAATTTTAATTAGGGGGATAAAAGTTCAATTACAAGAACCGGAAATTGGTTCTATTACTCAGGTATTTATTGGGGTAGTTTTAGGAGCGATCGCTCTATTTTTCTTCTTTACTTATGTCCTGGGTATCGATCTTACCAGGGGCGCTCGCTATAGTTTTGTTTACTTTCCAGCAGTAATAATTATACTGGGTGCAAGTCTGGCAGTTTGTTATCAAAATCCCCACATTGGTAAATGGGGTATCACTGGCAAACAAGCTGTAATCTTGATTTGGGTGATGGGATTAATAAGTGCTATTACAGTTACTTTTAATCTGGGTTATCGCAAATATTATCGCCCTGATTTATTTCTTCCCATAATTGCACAAAATTCCTCAGTCCCGGTTCTCATTGCCACAACTCACAAAAGTTTAGTCCAAACTGGGGAAATGATGGGTATAGCTTGGGAGTTAAAATTCTCTGGTTCACAAGTTAATGCTCAATTTCTCCTTGCCCATCAAAGTCAAAACCCCAATACTTCTACTACAGCCTTAGAACAGACTATCAAAGAATTACCACGACCTTTTGATTTATGGTTGGTCAATTTTCATGCTCCCATCAGCCAGGAAGTGGAAAAATGTCTGCGTGATGAGCAAAAGTTGCCAGGAATATATGGGTATGAGTATGAACTGTATCACTGTAAATAAATTATGGCAGAGAAGTTTCCCATTATTGAAATTCCCCTAGATGCTTCTCAGGATATTGAGGATTTGGGAACAAAATAAAAATTTTGGTTTTATCACCCAGATTTGGGGCGCTGTCTATTTAAAAAAGCCAGATCAAACACAGGTGAAGATTGGGCAGAAAAAATTGCATCTGAATTGGTAAGAATTCAGGTGAGGCGATAAGATCCCCGACTTCTTTTGTTTATTGTGTCCATAAATGATAAATTGATCTTAGAAGTCGGGGATCTGGGTATGAACGATTGTTATAGCTGAATACTTATCTGAATTGTGCGATTTATTGGGACTACCTCATGCTAATTATGAACTAGCAACATTTAATGGCGAAAACGGTATTATTTCGCCATCATTTTTACAAAGAGAATGGGAAAAGCTCATGGTTTGCGATATCTTCCCAAATCGGCTATTGAAAAAATTGATAAATTACAAAATCAAGAACTTTTGTATTTAAACCACGACTTTCAAAATCCATATCACTCACGGGCATTACTATTACGTACAAATGATAATTATATTGTTGGTTACTGTCCCCAGTATATTGTAGATGATGTTTTTAAACTCAATCACAAAAATCCAAAAACTTGTCAAAGTGCAAGTTGAAAAAGTTAACCCAGTTCCAGCACCGCTTCAGCTACGTTTATTATGTACTCTGACTGCAAAATGGCATGATGATTTTCCTCCATTTTCTAGTCAGGAATATCAACCAATTATATCTGATATTCCAGCAGATAATAAACGAATTGGACACAAGGTGGGTTCTTTGCTCGAACTTAATTTGTAAAGGGAATATCAGCTGATTGTATCTGATATTCCCCTAATTGTGCTATTACTTCAATCTGTGAAAACTGTTGATTTTTAAAGTTGATGTTCAGCTAAAAAAGCATCAACTTCTTCTGCTGTGGGTTGAGATGCGATCGCGCCGGGTTTAATAGTAGTCAGCGCCCCTACAGCACTAGCATAAGTAACAACTCGTTTAGCAGTTTCTCCATCCCGTAAACTCTGAATACCCGACTTACTCAACTGATGGATAAACCCAGCCAAAAAGCTATCTCCCGCACCAGTGGTATCAACAACAGGGATGGAAAAAGCTGGTAATTTACCTTCGTTCTCACCTAAACAATAGGAACAACCATTTTCTCCATCTGTGACTAAAACACCTTCTAATGAATTAAGTCGATAAGTAATTGCTCCAGGGTCTTTAGTATCAAATAACCATTCTGCTTCTTCTTTGGTTAGTTTGAGAAAATCGAACCGCTTTAATAATGCCAGAATTTTGGACTTGGCTGTATTTTCATCTTGCCAAAATACTGGTCGCCAATTTACATCTAAGATAATTTTCAGGTCATATTTTTCTGCTAACTCTAAGGCTCGCAAAACAGCTTGCTCACTTTCAGGATAGGCTAGTTCTAAAGTTCCTACTACCAGAAAGTCTGCTTCATCAAACAGCGCAGATGGTACTTGTTTGGCTTGTAACCGGGTATCAGCAAATTCGCTAGTGTCATATTTACCAAAACCAGCAAAAGTGCGATCGCCTGTCAAGTCTCTGACCACATAAACTTGTCGCGTTGGTGCTGTGGGATGACACTGCACACCCCTTATATCTACACCGACATCTTGTAATAACTTCACCAGTGTATTACCGGGTTCATCCGCTCCTACTGCGCCAATAAAACCTGCTGGCGTTCCCAGTTTGGCTAAAGCACAAGCAACATTTGCCGGCGCTCCCCCTGGGTAGGGAGTCCAAGACTTGACTTCTGACAGCTTTAGCCCCATTTGATCAGCTAAACAATCAAACAAAACTTCGCCAAGGCACAAAACACGGGGATTACTCATCTCATTTTCAATTTACAACTTGGAATTAGGACTCTGTATAAAATCTACAACAATCTTTATTCGTTTGTCTCCAGTTATTCATAGAATACAATAGCAGTTTTTGTGACTAAATATGGTACATAATGTTATTAAATTCCCAAATTTTTCACTTCATTAACTCAGAGAATTTTCTGATAAATTAGTAATATTTCTTACTAATATCTTGAGCAAGCAAATTAATCTTCAGATTAAATTCAAATAAAATTTTGACTTTGGTATTACTAGGAACATTTACAATGTCTAGCTCCCTTGAGAATCTTTTAGAATTAGAAAGAGTGATTGAGTAAATATACCAAGGGAGGAATAAATAAGTCATGGCTGCTAGTGACTCTGGGACCCCTGTTAGTCTGTCAGACAGAGAACTGCAAATTATCGACTTAGTGGCCGCTGGCTTAACTAACCAAGAAATTGCAGGAAAACTGGAAATTAGCAAACGTACAGTTGATAACCATATCAGCAATATTCTCACCAAAACCAAAACTGACAACCGAGTAGCGTTGGTTCGGTGGGCTTTGCAGTGGGGAAAAGTCTGCTTAAACGATGTCAATTGCTGTACTCTACCTCACCATAATGATTCAACCATTAGTTAGTTGATGACTATGAATCGCTGTGGATGCTGAAAAGTCAATTTTGAGGTTTGCTGATTGTTCTCCTCCTCACCTCTATTTTTCAGTGTGAACCTCTACCACCAGTTCCGCAACTTTCACTCAGCACCAGTTGAAGCTAAGGGAATCAGCCAGTTTTCAGTATCGGAACTATATATCAGAATTCTTCATACTTCTTTCGATTCAGCACAACAGACTCCCGAAGAAAGATCAAGGAATCTCTAGACTTCTTGTAGAAGTCGGGCAAAAGGTAAGGGGAAAAAGTGTCATCTTTTTTACCCTTTACCTTTCCAGATCCTTTATTTCTGTCCGCAAAGGAGATAATTTTGTATTTTGATTAAATATAAAGATTTATATATTTTTATGAAAACAAAACTCTAATAAATGTAACATTCTATAATTAAGAAGATAAAAAGGAATAGCTATAATGCCCTATACGAACGAAGAAGGTGGTCTTCTCAACAATTTCGCCCGTGAACCAAAGGTTTATCAAGCTGAACCTCCCACAACTGGGCAAAAGCGCACTTATATTATTTTAGGAATTGCTGCTGCGATTTTAGTCAGTGGTGTGGTTTTTGTCGCCTTCGCTGTGTCTAATGCCAGTTAAAAACAAAGTATTTTAATCAAATTTAATATTTTGAGTATCTCAGGTTCTCATCTTAGGAAGAGCCTGATTTTTTTATTTTTTGTTAGAATGAGATAGGGTTTAAGTATAATTAAATACTTTATCCTCGTTAATCCTGGAAAAATCGATTCATCCTGAGCAAAATATATTTACTTGAAAATTCAGAATAGGGAGATTTTTCAGTCAGGATGTATATTGTATTTGGGCTTTTGTAGCCACGATGAGCGTGAATGAAACTCTAACTACAGATATTTTTACTTTGAATCGGCAAGTATATCAACGCCTGAAATTTGCTCTGAGTATCGGTTTGCGGCGACAGATATTTTTTGCTGTATGTGATGACTTACACTTAAGGAATCAAGTAGCTACTCGGTTGCATTCTACCTTGGCTTATCCAGTGAGTCAAGTGTTATATCAACCATCCGGGACAGAAGGAATTAGCACCCCAGCTTATCCCCGTTTAGTTACATTGCGGTTGAATTTAAATGATCCCAATCCCATCGCTCAGATTAATCAGTGGTTAGCTAATTATCCCCCACCTGTTGTTGGTGAATCAAAAGACACACCTGGTCGTCCTTTACCAATACCAGCATTTCAGATTGTGGGTGTGGAACTGCTAACCAAACAATCCGTAGCAGTACAACGTTTATTTCTGCACTATCTGCGGTTAAGTGAGCAGTATTTTTCTACCCAAGAAACTACTCCTTTTCTCGAATCTAGCCTGTTGTTTTGGGTTCCCCGTCCTTGGTTGTCTGCTATCCAGCAATCAGCACCCAAATTTTGGCAGTGTCGAACTGGTGTATTTATCTTTGCGGGAGAACCGACACCAACGATAGATAATCGGGGTTATCCAGAGCATTTATCTAGTTTGCGAAGTGTAGATTTAGATAAAATTGACAAATCAGTTCTTGATGAATCAATCACTTCTACAGAACTGATAGACAAGGCTATCGAAGACTTTAAGTTTATTGAAGATGATGATTTTCTAGAACAAACTTCTGAAAATATCGAAGATAACGTCCAGCCAGCATCTGTCACATCTACCAATAACAATGTTATCCCCAAACTCTCATCTTTCTTGCATATTAGTGATGAGTTAGTTTCGTTAATCAAAGCAACACTCAACCCCAATATTCCTGAAGATGTAGATGGAAATTTGCAAATAAAGCAATTACTTTGGGAAATTGAACAATTAAAAATTCAACAGGTTTCTGGAGAAGAAGTTGCAGCAGCTTATCACAATTTAGGAAATTTATATCGTTCCCGGATTGAACAAGGACAGTCAAGTTTAGAAAACTTGATGGTTGCCATTATTTCCTATCAGGAATCTGTTAGCTATGATGACACTTCACCACAACTACCAGATACTTTAAATGACTTGGGTACACTATACTGGATGCTGTACCGCACACCTGGAAGTAGTGATGAGGGGCAAACTTATATACAACAGGGCATAGAATTTTATCAGTTAGCAATCAAACTAATTTCACCGGATAGCCAACCAGAAATTTATGCTCGTGTACAGAATAATTTAGCGACGGCTTATGGCGATTTAGCCAGGTTTTCTCACCCTGTGGAAAATTGGCAGGAAGCAGTTACAGCTTATAATGAAGCACTGCGCTACCGCACAGAAGATATTGATCCCTTAAAATATGCTGCTTGTCAAAATAATCTAGGTACTGCTTACTGGCATTTAGGACAATATAGTCAACCAGTGGAACATCTTCAAAAAGCGATCGCAGCTTATAATTTAGCACTTGCCTACTATAAACCCAAGGATGAACCGATCAAGTATGGGATGATTCAAAATAATATTGGTACTGCTTACTGGAATTTATCCCAATATGAAAAACCATTGGAAAATTTACAATTAGCAGTTGATTTATATCGGGAAGCTCTCAAATATCGCACACCAAATAATATTCCCACAGGTTGCGCTGCTACTCGCAATAATCTGGGAACTGCTTATTGGCATATAGCAAATTTACCACAAGTAACAAAGGAAATTCGCCAAAATTTTCTCCAATTATGTATCAAAACTTATGAGGAAACCCTTAAACTTGCTGATTCTTTAAGTCAAAATAGTTTAAGTTTTGATTTATTGGCAACACAGAATAATTTGGCTTTAGCTCAGTATCAATTAGTTACAGATCCATCTTTTAAGGGTGACAAGAAAATTCTTTCTCAACATTTAGAGGCATCTTTAGATAATCATCTGCAAGCATTAAATGGAGTGGTTAAAAATACAGAAGCTTATCACACAACTTTTAATCATATCATCAAGGTAATTCGCACTTTTCATAATGAATTAGGTATCCAAGGACAAAATCTGGCTTTATCTAAAGTTCCTAGCCATTTAATTCCAGAAATTTTACCTAAGTTATAGGTGATAGGGGATTGGGGATTGGGGATTGGGTAGTAATTAAGAATTATGAATTACGGTTAGTTATTGGCTAAAATTACCGCAGGGGGTGATCAAAAGGTGAAACTTCTATACCCCTGTACACCGTTAGCTGTTAGCTGTTACCTGTTGAATTACTACCCCAGACCTATGAGAGAAACATTCCTAGAGGTTCGCAATCTACAAGTTGAATTTTTCGGTGATGGCAGTCAGCTTAAAGCTGTGGATGGGATTAGCTTTAATTTACGTCGAGGTGAGACTCTAGGGATAGTTGGAGAGTCTGGAAGTGGTAAATCAGTGACAGCACTGGCAATTATGGGTTTGTTGCAATATCCCGGTAAAGTGAGTGGGGGAGAAATTTGCTTTCGTCCCCATGAAAATGCTCAACCTATTGATTTATTGGCTTTACCGGCTCAAGAAATGCAGCTTTACCGGGGTGGAGATATTGCGATGGTTTTTCAAGAACCGATGAGTTCTTTGAACCCGGTTTATAACATTGGCTTTCAGATGACAGAAGCAATTATGCGTCATCAAAATGTCAGTATAACTGAAGCTAAAAGAATTGCGATCGCAGGTTTACAAGAAGTTAAACTTTTACCTAGCGATGAAAAAATTCAACAGCAATATCTCGATAATTGGCAGCAAACAGATCCTAAAATATCTCTACCTAATGATTTTCAATTAGCGCAGTTGGTGAAAGAACAAAAAACCGCAATGCTAGAACGTTTCCCTCACGAACTTTCGGGAGGTCAGTTACAACGGGTCATGATTGCAATGGCAATTTCCTGTAATCCATCACTATTAATTGCTGATGAACCAACCACCGCTTTAGATGTAACGGTACAAGCAACAATTATTGAATTGATGCGAGAACTACAAGAAAGTCGTGACATGGGTATGATTTTTATTAGTCATGATTTGGGGTTAATTTCCGAAATCGCTGACCAAGTTGCAGTGATGTATAAAGGTAAAATAGTTGAATATGGGACAGCATCACAAATTTTTACTCATCCCCAACATCCTTATGCTAAAGGTTTGGTAGCTTGTCGTCCTAGTCTTAACCGTCGTCCTCAAAAATTGCTGACTGTTTCTGATTACATGATTGCAGCAGAAGATGAATTTGGAGAAGTAGTAATTCAAGCCCAAGAACCAGCAGCACCGACGGAAGTGACTACAGAAGAAATTAACACAAGACTGGAAAACTTAACTCAAAAAGCACCACTTCTACAAATTAATAATCTCAAAGTTGGGTTTCCTATTCGGGGAGTTTTTGGTGGTACAAAACGTTATCATATAGCAGTAAATGGGGTTTCTTTTGATGTTTTTCCAGGGGAAACATTAGGATTAGTCGGTGAATCTGGTTGTGGTAAAACTACTTTAGGTAGAACTTTGCTCAGATTAATTCAACCAATGGCAGGTAAAATTATTTTCGATGGGCAAAATATCACGACTCTCAAGGGAAAACCGCTACAAAAAATACGGCGAGAAATGCAAATAGTTTTTCAAAATCCCTTTAGTTCTCTTGACCCAAGAATGAAAATTGGTGATGCAGTCATGGAACCCTTGTTAATTCATTCTGTGGGGAAAACAACACAACAACGTAGAGAAAGAGCAGTAGAACTTTTAGAACGAGTGGGATTAACTGCTGATGATATGAAACGCTATCCTCATCAATTTTCCGGTGGTCAACGTCAACGGGTTTGTATTGCGCGTTCTTTGGCTTTAAATCCTAAGTTTATTATTTGTGATGAGTCGGTTTCCGCTTTGGATGTTTCGGTACAAGCGCAAGTTTTGAACTTGTTAAAAGAGTTGCAACAAGATTTCAACTTGACTTATATTTTTATCTCCCATGATTTAAGTGTGGTCAAATTTATGAGCGATCGCATTTTGGTGATGAATCAAGGTAAAATTGTCGAATCAGGTACATCTGAAAGTATTTACCGTCAACCAAAAGAAGAATATACTCAAAAATTAATTGCTGCTATTCCTACAGGTAGTTCTGAACGGATGAAAAACCGCAATCTTAATTAATACAGGACTTACGCAACTGTCACATTGGTAGGGTGCGTCAGATATCAACAATCCGTTTATTTGCAGGATTTATGCAGTCTGACGCACCCTACAACAGATTTTTGGTGTGACACTTGCGTAAGTCCTATAATATGCTCAGATAACCGACTGATATCAAAAGTCAAGTATCTTGGAGATATGATTGTTCAGTTTTTTTAATAACCCATTCTTACAAAAAAGTAAACTGTCCTATTTTCGCAATAAGTAGAGCCTATTTTCAATAATCTTGAGAATATTCTCAATAATTTAACGAATTTAGGTTTTTTCAGCCATTGATATTGACAGACTAAATTTTTCTGGTATTATATATGTATAATCTGAAAGATTTCCTGTAGTTATTTTCATACTATTGTTATTTTCGGGTTTTAGCACTGTTAAAGCCATAGATTAAGATTTTACTTCGCGCAAAAACGCAAATCAAATATTCAAGATTATTAAAGCTGAAAAAAGAGTGTTTACAGGTAGTTCGCAACAAACCATCTTTTTTCCTTGATTGGTGTTTCAGTTTAAAGACAAAAATCTGTATAATTTGATGATTATAAATCAATCAAGTAAAATTCAGAGTTAACATGACAAAATAAGGTCAAATTCTGATGGAAGCTACAAAAAATTGACAAAATACCTACCTAAAACAGTGTTTCCAGCCTCGGTTTTTCATCTAGATAATGGTTTGACATTTATTCATCAGGAGATAACCGCTACCCCTGTAGTAGTGGCAGATGTTTGGGTTCGCGCTGGAGCGACCTTAGAGCCAGAACCTTGGTTTGGAATGGCACACTTTTTAGAACACATGATTTTTAAAGGGACAGCCAAATTAGCTCCGGGGGAGTTTGATTATAACATTGAAAAAATGGGTGGTGTGAGTAATGCTGCCACAAGCCATGACTA
The DNA here is from genome assembly GCF_034931405.1 of Anabaena sp. UHCC 0451. Lineage (NCBI taxonomy): Bacteria > Bacillati > Cyanobacteriota > Cyanophyceae > Nostocales > Nostocaceae > Anabaena > Anabaena sp. UHCC 0451. The sequence continues at coordinate 111,642 of NZ_JAYGHA010000009.1, forward strand.
CGCTCATTATTCCCTGATCACAGCTACTCCTTACTTAACAGATACTTTACCCCATTTAGGCGAACTTTTGCTAAATGCGGCAATTCCCGAAGATGAATTTATTCGAGAAAGAGATGTCGTATTAGAGGAAATTCGCTCTGGTGCTGATGATCCCGATGCAATAGGTTTTGAATCACTGCTGAAAAACGTCTATCAAAACCACCCTTATGGACGTTCTGTATTAGGTACAGAGCCAGAATTAATGCAGCATTCCCCAGAAGCGATGCGACGTTTTTATCATTCTCACTACCAACCAGAAAATATGACCGTGGTAGTTGTCGGGGGAGTAGAACAGGAAACAGCTTGGGAACTTGTGAATAGGACATTTACAGATTTTAGCGATCGCTCTGATTGTCCCCCATCTGAGAAAATAGCAGCACCAGTCATCACAGGTATTAATAGACAAGAATTAATTTTACCCCGGCTGGAGCAAGCACGGTTAATCATGGCGTGGACAGCACCAGGAGTAGAAAAACTCAGAGACGCGCATGGTTTAGATTTTCTCACGGTGTTATTAGGACAAGGAAGAACTTCCCGTTTAGTGCATGATTTACGGGAAGATAAACAACTGGTTCAGGCAATTTGCAGTAATTTTTCCCTACAACGGGAATCCAGTTTATTGACAATAACGGCTTGGTTAGAACCAGAATATCTGGAACGAGTAGAGGATTTAATTCGGGAGCATTTACATAACTTGCAAACTACAGGAATTAGCAACCAAGAACTTAATCGCACCCGTAGGTCATTATGTAATGAATATGCTTTTGCAACAGAAACACCAAATCAGCTAACATCTTTGTATGGTTACTATAATACCATTGCCCAGGCCGAATTAGCCGTAGCTTATCCTCAGCAAATTCAGTCCTTTGATGCTCAAGAACTGCAAAAATTAGCACAAGATTATCTCTCACCGCAAAATTACGCAGTTACTATTCTCAAACCCTATTAATTAGGTGACAGGGGACAGGTGACGGGTGACAGTAAGTAAGTAATAGAGTCTGGGGGAAGAAAATTTTAGATTTTAGATTTTAGATTTGACAAAAACAATCCAAAATAAATAACTCCTAAACTCCTGATTTCTGTTCCCTGTCACCTGTCACCTGTCACCTAGCTAACTCCTTTAATCATTAACCTGTTGAGTAAGAATGCAAAATATAAATAATTCTAAGTTTTCTATCTATCGCACCGTCTTACCAAATGGCATTGTTTTATTAGTATCAGAAAATCCAGCAGCAGATATTATTGCTGGACGAATTTTTATCCGTGCTGGTAGTTGTTATGAAAACCGAGAACAAGCTGGTTTAGCACATTTGTTATCAGCAGTAATGACAAAAGGTTGTGATGGTTTATCCAGCTTAGAAATTGCCGAAAAAGTCGAGTCTGTGGGAGCAAGTTTAAGTGTTGATGCGGGGACTGATTATTTTTTACTGTCTTTGAAAACAGTAACTGCTGACTTTGCAGAAATTTTAACATTGTCGGGGTTATTGTTGCGATCGCCCACATTTCCCGAAAACCAAATAGAACTAGAAAAACGGTTAGCACTCCAAGATATTCGCTCCCAAAAAGAGCAACCCTTTAACCTGGCTTTTGAACAAATGCGACAAGCCATGTACCAAGCACATCCATACTCGATGTCGGTTTTAGGTACAGAACCCACCATTAGCAGCATCACTCGTGCAGACTTAGCCGCATTTCACCAAACTCATTTTCGTCCAGATAACATAGTCATTAGCATTGCTGGACGCATCACAGCTGATGCAGCAGTAGAACTAGTAGCAGAAATTTTTGGTGATTGGCTGCAACCAGCCCAACCACGCCATATACTAGATTTACCAGCAATTTCTGTCACCCCAAAATCCTGTCTCAAACCCTTAAATACACAGCAATCAATTGTGATGTTGGGTTATATGGGTCCATCAGTCAGCGCCCCCGGATACGCCGCCCTCAAATTGTTGTCTACCTACCTGGGAAATGGGCTTTCTAGCCGCTTGTTTGTAGAATTACGAGAAAAACGGGGTTTAGCTTACGATGTATCTGCTATTTACTCTACGAGGCTATTTCCGTCCTCATTTATAGTTTATATGGGTACTGCACCGGAAAATACCAGTATCGCCCTGCAAGGACTACGCCAAGAAGTAGAACGACTCTGTAATACGGAACTATCTGCGGATGAACTGCAAACAGCGAAGAATAAAATCCTGGGACAGTATGCCTTGGGTAAACAAACTAACGGACAAATTGCTCAAATCTACGGTTGGTATGAAATTTTGGGCTTAGGAATTGAATTTGATCATGATTTTCCTGAACTGATTTACAAAGTTAGTCCAAAGTTAGCAATGATAGCAGCTAATCGTTATTTACAGGAACCTTATGTGTCTTTAGTAGGTCAAGAGCAAGCAATTACATCAGTTAACTGTTAACTATTATCTTCTGTCTGTGAAATCAAACATAATCATGAAAATGTAAGGTGATGTAGAGAAATTGTCCATAACGTCTCGACATTAAGGTTAATATAGCGATCGCATTAATCGCATTAAATGTAAGATCAGCAGAAAAATATCCCAGATATCCCAGGTAAATTAGATGAAAAGTCACCTAAAAGCCATTATTTGTCAATACTTCCCGAAAAATCTGTTATCTTGGTTACTTTTATTATCCGCCACACCTACACTGATTTTATCCTCGACGATGGCATCAATAGCAGTACCTATTAACATGATTGCCCAAGTCAACAACGTCGGTAAAATCAACCGCCCCACCTTGCAAATTGGTAGCCAAGGTGAACGAGTTTCGGAACTGCAAGCAGCACTCCAACTTTTAGGCTTTTACACAGGTGTAGTTGACGGCATTTATCAAGAAGGTACAGCCAGGGCTGTTTCCCAGTTTAAACAAGCAGCTGGCTTAAATCCAAATGGTGTGGTAGATGCCATCACTTGGGAAAAACTTTTTCCTAATATTTCAACCGTTGTCACTAATAACACTACATCTGGCGTGCAACCCACTACCAGTAATAGTTTAACAGTTCCTACTCAACCCAGTAGAAATACTAGATTAAATAATACAGTTGTGCCAAAAACAACTATACCAAAACCAACAACAATTCCCCAAAATAAACCCAATACAAGCTTTCAGCCGACTCCCATTAATCAACGAAATCCTAACATTCAATACACTCCAGCCGGATGGCCAATTTTGCGTTTAGGCAACCGTGGTGCAGAAGTAATTAAGTTACAAAAACTACTTCAAAATCTGGGTTTTTTGAAAGGTGCTATAGATGGTGACTTTGGTGTTAGCACTGAAGCAGCAGTCAAAGCCGCTCAAGTTCGTTATGGCTTACAACCAGATGGCGTAGTTGGTGGAGCTACTTGGGAAGCTTTCTTGCGGCGATTACCCCAGCAACGCTAGTACCGCAGGGCGGAAGTCAAAAGTCAAAAGTCAAAAGTCAAAACGAATACAGCGTAAGTTTTTCAGAGATTTGGAATCGTTGGTTTATTTACGCCGTTCTGTACTAGGCTGATGTTGAAAAGATTACATCGTTTTTTCGGAGCAACCAAAAATGTTTAAATTACCTGATCATCTGCCCAATTTGCCCGAAATCATCGATGATTTACCAAATATATCTGGTTGGGAAAGAGAAGTTCTTTCTGTAGTTAACCATGATACACCTGTTTTTTTACCAACAACTAATATTAAATTAGCAGATGTCAATGCAGTATTTGCGATCGCACTCCATATGCACCAGCCTACTATACCAGCTGGACAGAACGGTTCACTGATCAGCAATCTGCAATATATGTTTGAACACCAGCACGAAGGAGACAACCACAACGCTGGACCATTTGCTTATTGTTACAGCCGCATAGGTGACTTCATTCCAGAATTAGTCAATCAAGGTTGTAATCCCCGTGTGATGTTGGATTATTCTGGTAATCTTTTATGGGGACTTAGGCAAATGGGAAGAAGTGATATCTTGGAAAATCTGCAACGTATCACTTGCGATTCTACCTATCAGCCTTATGTAGAATGGTTGGGAACAATGTGGAGTCATGCAGTCATTCCTTCCACACCCATAGCCGATTTTAAACTACACATTATCGCTTGGCAACATCATTTTGCAGCAATTTTTGGCTGGGAAGCACTAGCGCGAGTCAAAGGATTTTCACCCCCAGAAATGCACCTCCCAAATCATCCAGATATCCTATTTGCATTTATCAAAGCCCTGAAAGAATGTGGTTATCTTTGGCTATTAGTGCAAGAACATACTATAGAAACAATTAGCGGTGAATCCATTACCCAAAAACATTTACCACATCGTTTAATTGCTCGCAATTCCCAAGGCGAAACAATTAGTATTACAGCACTGATTAAAACCCAAGGTTCAGATACTAAATTAGTTGCTCAAATGCAACCATATTATGAAGCAAAAACTTTAAGTAAGCAACAATTAGGGAAAGTTTTAGTACCACCAATCGTCAGCCAAATAGGTGATGGTGAAAATGGTGGTGTGATGATGAATGAATTTCCCAGCGGTTTTAAACAAGCTTGGGGCGATATGCTGCAACATGGTGGCGGTAAAACTGGAGTTGTCGGTGTCTGTGGTACAGAATATTTGGAATTACTAGCAGATGCTGGTTGTCAACCTGAAGATTTTCCTCAATGTCAGCCATTAGGACAACATCAAATTTGGCAGCAGATACAACCAAACAACTCACAACCAGATGCTGTAGAAAATGCTATTCTAGAAATCAAAAAAAATAACCCCAATTTTCATATTGATGGGGCATCATGGACTAATCATATTAGTTGGGTAGAAGGATACGAAAATGTTTTATCTCCCATGTATGAATTGAGTAATTCCTTTCATCAAAAATTCGATGATTTTTTAACCGATAATCCAGATAAATCTATCACTAAAGAAAGCCACTATCGTCAGGTATTATTACATAACTTGTTGCTGCAAACCAGTTGTTTTAGATATTGGGGACAAGGTGCTTGGACCGATTATGCAAAAGAAATTTACCAACGGGGTAAAAATGTAGTTTAATGCTTCTCCCTTCAGATATAGGACTCATATTTGAATTTTGAAAAAATC
>NZ_JAYGHA010000009.1:116863-161424 GCF_034931405.1 Anabaena sp. UHCC 0451
ATCCCTATAAAAGAGACGTTTCATTTAACGTCTCTATATTGTTATACATGATGTTAGTAATTCAATGTTATGAATTTTTCAACATTTTCTGCCGACGGCTGAGGAAAGCCATTCCAGCTACAGCACCTAAGCCAAGTATAGTTGTTGGTTCAGGTATTTCGGTTTTGTTGCCACCATTTCTAGCAATCACCTTAAAATCAGGTCCTTTATAGTCTGCTTGAGATGTTAATCTCAAACCACTTAATTTCTCAACTTCCAACTCTTGGAGACTGACTCCCCAAGAACCAACTTTTTGACTTCCCCCAATTTCTTTGGTGTCAATTTGGAAGCCAGCATAGTTATTGGAATTTCGTATCTCTGTAATTTTTTTGAACTTACCTATGACATTTCCAGCAATATCTAGGGCTTGAATACCCAAATCACTATTCATCCCTCGTTCCCAAAAGAAGAGGTTATCTAGTCCTGAGTTATCTTGGACAATCTCGTTATCAAAGAAAACATCAATCACAAAAGAACCATCGTCTTCAGTATCAATAATGTTGTTGAGATTGTTGTTACCTAAAAATTTAGCTATGGCTTCATTTGAGGGAAGTTCTGCTGGTGCAAATGGAGAAGTGGCATTATCACCTCTATCTGTACTTGCCGGTCCATTCTTTTTGTTTTGGAGGGTGGTATCGATGTCAGCTTTATTGACGTAAGAAAAGCTGTTGATTGTCGTTCCATTTTGGATAATGGATAGCAAGTTTATATCAGCCTTGGGATTTGTATTTTGGCTCACATTGCTTACAAAACTTGCAGCTTTAGCGGAGTCAATAGTAGCTAAAACCGCACTGCAAAGTAAGCTCACCCAGATAAATGCACTTTTTATTTTCATTAAATTTTCCCAGCTTATAAATTAGTAAATTTTTTGATGAGTTGGCTATTTGCAATTCAACTTATTATCTTGAATTATTTCTAAAATGTAATCCGAGAATATGCGGTCGGTTTAATCCCTACAAAAAATATTCATGATTTCCTTAATCTATGGAACTTTTAAGATTAAAAACAGTATCATTACTTAAATATTCAAATGCGAAAAACTGGGTTACTTAAGTGGCATTTTAAGTATAAATACTTCCGAAATTTCCAGCATGAAAATGACTAAAATTTTGTGCGTGGTCGTTACCGAGAAATACGATCTATATACTTACAGTGTCATAAGTTGGTAGGCGTTGAGATTTATCGTTGAGGCAAGGCAAGAGGCAAGAGGCACTCATGCAAGAGGGAAGAAACTTTGAGGAATTTTACATTTTGTAACATACCTCGGTTTTTTCAAGCCGACTTACTTATGATAATTTCTTTTTCCCATAGCCTATACCTAGTCTTAACAGATCACGACAGTGATTTACCGACAATAGACTTGCAGTTTGAGGATTTTTGTAGTCAAAAAGCAACCCAGGTCAGTATTAGGTAAAAACAGAAGCCAGAAAAATCCAGGATAAAAGTAACCAAGAGTGATCCCCAAATATTGAAAGAAATGTAAATACTGTTGGAAAAAAAGCAGAAAGTGAAGTAACTTATCATCCTACAGGTGAGAGATTCAACTAGTCCACCTCTTGATCTGTGAGATTCAGTTCATCTGAGGGATAATGATATTTACTTTTCCCGCTTTGCTTTTGATCCCCATTTGATCTGCATTTGGATAAAATGACTAGGCATAACCCTAAAATTCAAAACCGCTTTTGACTGCGACATGATGATAAATCAACTGAACAATGGTTTCACCCTATTTCTGAGTCTGCTAGTCGAGGCAATGCCTTTTTTGCTGCTGGGGGTTTTATTTTCCAGTGTGCTGTTATTTTTTATCGATGAGCGCAAATTGGTAACAATAATGCCCAAAAATCCCCTACTGGGGGCTTTATTTGGCAGTATGATTGGTTTTTTGTTTCCCGTATGTGAGTGTGGTAACGTGCCAGTGGCACGGCGGTTATTGATGCAGGGAGTACCTACACCAGTTGCAATTGGCTTTTTACTAGCAGCACCAACAATTAACCCAATTGTGATTTGGGCAACTTGGACAGCATTTCGAGATCAACCAGAAATAGTAGTGTTAAGATTTGTGTTGTCCTTGGCGATCGCGACTATTATTGGTTTTGTTTTTAGTTTTCAACAAGACCTAAGTCCTTTTTTACAACCTGAGATCACTCGTTATCTGAAATTTAATCCCCCTGCTAAAGCAGAACCTAAACGCAAGGGAAGACGTGACCAGGTAGAAGAAGAAGCATCTGTAAATACTCTTTTACAATCAGGAACTTATATTCTTGGTGGTAAAGCAGGTATATCCACAAGGATAGGTGGAAATTTAACCCAGACAAATATCACAACTTCTAACCAAAATAAACCTCTTGCAGACAAACTCCGTCTAGTATTGGATAATATCATCCAAGAATTACGAGAGTTAGGGGGAGTAATGGTAGTAGGAAGTGCTATTGCAGCGGCAGTTCAAGTATTAGCCCCCCGTGAACTTATCCTCAGCTTAGGTGCTGGTCCAATTAGCTCAATTCTTGCCATGTTGGTACTAGCCGCAGTAGTATCAATCTGTTCCACTGTCGATGCTTTCTTTGCCCTATCTTTCGCTTCAGCCTTTACCAGTGGTTCTTTGTTAGCATTTCTAGTATTTGGTCCGATGATTGACATCAAAGGTGTCGGCTTGATGTTATCAATTTTTAAACCTAAAGCTCTATTTTATCTATTTGCTTTAGCCGGACAATTGACATTTTTATTTACCTTAATTTTGAACCTGCACGTCATGTAATTTTTGTAAATTCTCAGTTATCTCTGACAACTGACATAATGACTGAATAAATAATGAATTCAATTCCAAATCCCAAACCCAAAAAAGCAACTATATTACTCCCTTGGCTAGATGTCTTAGCCATTACAGCTTGGGGCATTTTAATGCTGAAATACTGGCTCACAGGCAAGCTGAATTTATTGATTCACCCAGATTTCTTTTGGTTAGTAATTTTGGGTGCTATTGGTTTGCTAATAATTGGTTTTGCTAAAGGACTACAACTTTGGAAACAACGTCGTCGGTATGAAGTACCCAATAACCAGCAGCATATAAATCTATTTCCTCCTGGTTGGAGTAGTTCTTTGCTGTTAATCACAACAATTTTAGGATTTATAATTACCCCTCAAGTCTTTACTTCTCAAACAGCACTGGAGCGAGGTGTAACTGAATTGTTGGGAGCAACACGCGCCCAGCCCCAAGCATTTCGCGCTACCGTGCGCCCAGAGGAGCGATCGCTGATAGATTGGGTACGCACACTTAACGTTTATCCAGAACCTGACGCTTATACAGGGCAAAAAGTCAAAGTCCAGGGATTTGTCATCCATCCCCCAGAACTAGATAAAGAGCATCTGATATTAGCGCGATTTGTGATTACTTGTTGTGCCGCAGATGCCTATCCCGCAGGATTACCTGTTCAACTTCCAGATAACCGCGATCAGTACCCACCAGATACCTGGCTAGAAGTCGAAGGAAATATGATCACAGAAAACATTGCCGATAAACGCCGACTAACTATTAAAGCTACTTCCCTCAAAAAAATTCCCCAACCCAAAAATCCATATAGTTATTAGGTGACTGGGGACTGGGTAGTAATTACAAATAACCAATGACCAATGACAAAATCCTATAAATCTATCCAACCACTAGACCGTGTAGCGATCGCCCTAATGCTTGTCTTGAGTCTGATGATTGGGTTTATGATCTTGCAAGGTGATGCAGTCAAGCCCATTGTCCGCAATTTTAACTGGGAAAATCAACAGATCGGCGCTGAAGACACAGCCTTTACCCTCACCTTTAGTCGTCCAATGGACACCAAAAGCGTAGAGGATAATTTAAAACTCGATCCCCCTCTGGCAGGTAAAATTAGCTGGGCGGGACGAAGAATGGTTTACACACTGCTAACACCAGCACCCTATGGCACAAATTATAAGGTCATGTTGCAAGGAGCTAGAGATAAATTTTCCCAAACACAAGGAAAAAACAGGCTAATTCAAGCCTTTACAGGTAGCTTCTCCACACGCAATCGGGCCTTAATTTACATAGGAGCTAATACAGAAGAACAAGGGAAATTGGTTCTCTACAACTTAACCCAAGAACAAAAAAAAATCCTTACCCCCAAAGACCTAATTGTGATGGACTTCGAGCCATTTCCAGAAGGAGATAAAATATTATTCTCTGCTCGCTCCTCCAAAAATCCAGACTTGCTCTCAGCCCAAATATATACAGTCACTACAGGCATAACTAGTAATGCTGGTGAACAACCAGAGCCACCAGGCAAACTTGACCTAATTTTAGATAATAAAGACTATCAAAACCTCAAATTTGATCTATCTCCTGATGGAGAAACAATTGTTGCCCAAAGAGGAAAAAGAGATAATCCAGGAGACTTTGGGCTGTGGCATTTGTCCACAACTAGGGATAGTTCGGGAGAAAAACCTACCCCAACACGCTTAGAAAGCCAACCCGGAGGAGACTTTCTGATCACACCAGATAGTAAAGCCGTAGCAGTTGCCCAAGGACAAGGAACAGCGATTTTATCACTCCAAGGAGATACCAGTAAACCCCTAGATTTTCTACCGCAATTTGGCTTGGTTCAGGCTTTCTCTAAAGATGGTTCACAGGCAGCAATGGTCAAATTTAATACGGACTACACGCGAGATTTATTTCTAGTCACTAACCAAGGTGTACAGAAACAATTATTAAAAACAACCGGTTCAATTCTCGGTTGCAATTTTGATCCAGCCTCACCCACCCTCTATTGCTTGCTAACACAGTTAGTCTCACAAGAACAATATGTAGAACAGCCTTATTTAGTAGCTATTAACCTCAAAACCCAAGAACAAAAACCACTGTTGATGTTACCCCCTGCTCAACGCAATGTGCAAATGAGTTTAGCACCCGACGGTTTGGCTATATTGTTTGACCAAGTAGTACCAGTCGCAAGCACCACAAAAGCATTACCAAGCAACACCTTAAAAACTGATGATGGCGAGCCGATTGCTACTAGTAGTTTGTGGTTGATGCCTCTTTTACCTATCACTGACCAACCAGAGGTGGAAATCAGTCCAGAACAACTTCCTTTAGTTGGTTTTCATCCCCACTGGCTACCGTAAATTGGTGACGGGGAAGGTCAAATTGAAAGAATGCAGAATTTAGAATTTAGAATTTAGAATTTAGAATTACGTTTTGCAACGGGGATTTTACCCCGACGCAAAACCGCTGCTTGTAGAAGCAGGGGACTTTAACCCCCAAAGGTAAGTTAAAGAACTTCTGCTTTCTGCCTCTTATTGTCAAATTTAATACTTTAACTGCAAATGTTCTCTACCAAATTGTAGTAGCTGAGTGGATGGCTTAGGTATCATAATATTTTTGAGCAACCTGAGATAACTTTTAACAAACAAACGTCAAGTAGGTTCACACCCTCTACCCCAGACGAGCAAAAATACTACATCATAAGGTGGATGCACAAGAATCTCACAACTAACAATTAGAGGCATAGAAGCAAAAAAAATTAGATTCTGATGTTTTTAAAGCTTTCTAGCTGTCACTTCCAGACTAGCTGCCTTTTTGTACTAGTACACTGCGGCGTAAGTGAATGAACCGTTTTCAATCTCCGAAAAGTCTATTCTGTCTTAATTTTGACTTTTGACTTTCGCAAAGCGGTACTAGCCAGTCATGCTGAAAGAGAGTTAAACTTGGCTTCGAGAGGAAATCCTGATTACCTCCCAATTGAATACAGTTGCTCAACAAGACTGTCAAGAGCATTGCTAAATATTTTTAAGCAGGTGGGTCAAGAGTGATGGATATAGCTGACACCTCAAACAACGGCACTGTGATTGAACCCTTAAATTTTAAAAATTCGCCTCCATCAGCGCAGGCGAGTTGTCCCTTTTACTCAGTTCTGCACGATGAAAATATGGCCGTAACTAATTTACCACTCCTGAACCCAGCAGCTGATGTCTACGACGAGCTAAGTCAACAGCCGGGTGAATCCGCAGTTGTAGACAATTTGAAAGATCATACCCAAAAAGATTGGATTGCAGAACCTGACAGTGATCAGCAAGCTCATGTAGATTCAGAATTTCAAAAGTTGCTGAAATTGAATGAAGAGTTACAAACAGCTAACAGTGATTTGTATACCGAAGTAGAAAAGCTCAAACAAGAATTAGCTGAAGCAGAAAAGATTTTACAGTGGCAAAAAAAACGCTCCAGTGTTACTGACTCAATGCTGAATCAACAAACTCAGGAACTCACAGCCGCTCAACAGCAAATACAGTCTCTTTTCGAGCAGTTAGAAACTGCGGTCCAAACTGTTCAAAGTCAGGAAATGTTCATTGACACCCATAAAGCACAGTTACAACTTAGCCAACAACGAATAGCCCAATTAGAACGGGAATGTACGCTGCTGCAAACTAACTATAGTGAACAATCCCAACAGTTATTACACTCGGATAATACTTGTCGGGAATTGCGTACTAGGCTCATACGTCAACAACGTCAGACTTTACAATTTAAATCAGCACTGGAAAAATGTCTAGATACCCCAGTCCCCAACTACGACATTCTAGAAGATACTGCCCATCATCCCTATGATGTTACTGGTGGACATACAAGATTTTCCAGAAAAGCCCGGTCTTTGTTTCCCAATGCACAGCCCATTAAGCCTTGGTCAGCAGAAGCAGATGTCCCTACTGATACTTGTAGTGGGTTACGTCAACATTTAGATAATTTCTCGATGGAGTCCTCAACTCTATCCGCTGACAAACAAGATTCCTCTACTTCCATTTCTGAATCTGCTGAAAATTTTTTAGATGTGGATGATACCCCCACTCCCACACAGCCAAGTCATCTATTAGAAGTTGATGAATCTGCAAATCCATCAGCAGATGTTTACTCTCCTGGGGTATCAAATTTAGATCGGCAATTGGAAAATCTGATCGAGATGTTTTTTGCTTCCCAGTCGGTTTCATCAACTCCACCTACTGTTAATGATACAAACGCTAATGCTGATGAGGGGCTAATGTGGGAAACTTTAGCATCAAATCTGGAGAACAATGAAATACCAGAAACGTTCACAGAACAGCAGTTGTTAGGGGAAAGTCATCCGCCCACTACTGGCTACGTTTCCCAACCAGCAGAGTTGACACTCTCAGCAAGTCATGAATCACCCATCAATGACTCTGCTCTAGAAAAATATGCAAACAATTCCGAAACTAATGATTATTGGTTAGAATCCTCGCAGTTGACACCAACAGATTTACCAATTAATCATTTGATTTCAGAACCATTAGGTGAATATCACCTTGATCAAAAATCACCTTCACCGTTAATTTATCCCCAACGTCCACCCAAGGGACGGAAATCATTAGCATCCGTAGAACTACCAACTTTCCGTACCAATGGTCATCAATCAAAAGTCAATGGTCAAGAATCTTAGGGACTAATGACTAGTTTGAGTTAGTGTTTTTGGCTTGCGGTTAACTACTTGGTCGCGTAATCGTGGCTTACCTGTGGAAATGGCATAATTGGTCACTAACAAGTTTAACCACAATCCTGGATAGCGGGTTTCTAGCCAAGTTTGGTTGGATTTGAGGAATTGGGGAAACCATTTACCTAGTAAAGCACTGACTAAGGCATGACAACCAAAGTTGAAGTAATTACCTAACCACCTGACTAAATCCCTGAATCCAGCTAGTTGCCAAATCCAGATTAATAAGGCGGGATTTTTTCTCGCTGCTTTGAGGGCTAATCGGTTAAAAGTTAACCAATCGCAGCGATCTTTAATGAAATTATCTGCTACTTCTGGAGGTTCGTCTGCTAATAAGCCAAAGAAGGTATTGAGCATGGCATTAACCCGTTGGGGTGGGATAAATTTCCCTGTGGGGATCATCATCCCTTTAGAAAATAGCCATGTCACGGAAACGTTACTTTGATAGGCACGAATTTTATTTAAGTGTTGGAAGCTCAACAGGTCGTGTTTCAGGGCAGTATTTAAGAGATTGGTTAAACGTTCTAGGTTACGAACGAGAGAACCAAAACCAGTAAAAACAAGGGGAGATTGCAGAGAGGCAGCATCCCCAATGGTAATTAATCTATCAAAGGCAATGGTGCGATCGCTACTACTCACACTAAAATGTCCGGGAATATAGCCAAAGGTCGGTTTTTTCCACACCAGCTTGTCCATATCGCAGCGTCGATACTCTGGCAAAATTGTGAAAAAGTCTTCATACATCTCCAACAAAGAACCAGGATTTTTACTATTCACCTCATGGTAATGAAATAAATAAATTGTTAGTTCTTCCCCAACCCCAGGAAATAACTCCCAAATCAACTGTCTACCTCTAGAACTATCTCCGTGACTGTAGAGAACATCTCCATACTGAGTATCCCAAACACCAGGCGCAAACCCTTGATCAATTACTGCTCCCACCGTCGGACAAACACTATCAAAGGCTCTACCGCCATTTAATTGCCAAGCAATCGGAGAAGCAGTACCCATTGCATCTATCAGTAATCTGCCACTGACTTGTTGCTCATTTTCAGTAGATAAACGCTTGACAGTAATAGTAACTTGTGTATTGCTTATATCTGCTTGGATAAACTCTGTCTCATCCCAGATATCACCACCAGCAGCTTTGAGTTTTTCTCCGCATAATTGCAATAATTTATCTGAATCTAAAGCGATATTTAGCACCGTTGGTGTGTGCAGAATTGGCGCTTTCAGGTAAGGGGGATTATTCGCATCAAAAAACTTATTAAAACCATCTTTATACTCTCTGGCAATAATGCTTTCTAACTCAGCAGATGTGAGTAAACCCAAATTTATCAAAATTTGAATTTCATCACGAGAAATATTCCATTCCCGGTTCATGCGTCCAAAGGGCAATCTTTCGACCAGCAGGACTTTATAACCCAATTTGGCCATGACTGCGGCATGAATTGAGCCTAAAGCCCCACCAATGTAAATTAGGTCGTAGCTGTTGTTTGTTGTTTGTTCTCTGTGGGTTTCATAAAATACCACCTGACGGGGTTGCTGGGGATTTTTCACCCCTTCACGCCAACGTTGTTCCCACCAGTAAGCACGCTTGAGGTCATATTCCCCATTGGGCATTTTCTGAAAATACTTGACAGTTAGGGGATAATCAGCTTCTAGCTCTGCAAAAATTGATTTTTGAGCATCAATCTTTGGTGGTTCGGGATACTGATGAGGAAAGCGGTTGCGGATGCCTGTAGTTAGACGTTGTAGAATTTGACCCTCATTCGCAAAAGGTTTATTTCCCCACCGGAACACTTTCAGGTAAGTAGTACGCTGTACAGACCACACAAATACAGAAAGGTCGTCTGGCAAACTTTCCTTGTCAGACACACCTGGATTTCTCAAACGAAACCCTGCTGCGGTCAGCAATTTTTCTCCATACCCAGGCTCAAAATCTCTTTGTAGCCAGTTGCACACAGCACCACTATCGGTCGTAGGAACTTCTAAGTAAAGAATCTCTTTCATATTCTGCTGATATCTCCCGTTGATTTACTCACTAAGAATGATTTAAGCAAGGCGGAAAGTACGTTAGACTCCGCCCTATCAGTTGTTTGAAGATTTAATTAAGAAATTTTAATAGTTGGTTAAATTTATTATTCATGTTGGAACTTTTGTGAACTTATGCCATGAATTATCCTATCCCAGACAGTCCCCAAGAAATTGCTGAACTCCGACAACAGCCAGTTGATGAAGAACTGGTAGCTGCGGTGATTGCCGGTGTGGTTAAGCTTGTTCGCGCCCAAGGTCAATCTTTGGAAGATTTAACAGCCCAGGTGTTAGAGGATGATCCCATGTTAAATTTACAACAACGACGCTGGTTGAGTCAGGTGGTTGCCCAAGCGTGGGAAAGTTTCCCATAATCCTTTGAGGGCAGGAGGGAATTGTCAATAATTTAACGAGTTTTGGTGATTTCAGCTAGGGTGCTTGACAGTGTTCCGATTTTCGGGTATGCTAATGCTATTAGTGGGAAAGTGTGCGCCCATATATATAAGGTTTTCATTTATCAAGATCATAATTTCCCAAATAAATCTCAGAAGCAGGGAAATAAGAAAATAAAATTTGTCCTCATAACCAAAATACCAAGAGGTTATCTTGTATCTCAAGATGAAGATGCAATCATAGTGGATGTAGAACTGGGAAACATGGTTAAAATCACCAGACAAACAAGTAATTAAGAAATTTAAATATCAGGAATAATGCACACAGACACGATATTTTACCAAATTTTCCTTACTTTCCACACTCTATTATTTGAAATCCTGGGTGAACCTACAGAAAACGCCAGAGATTATAAGTTTACATCTGTGGAAGTGAAGGAAAAAGCATTTCGATTTGATGGAATTTTTATAGCAGATAGTGTAGAAAAACCCATTTATTTTGTAGAAGTGCAATTTCAACCAAAACCAGATTTTTACTGGGAATTAATCGCAGAAATCAACATTTATCTCAATCAATTTAAACCTGTACAAGATTGGCAAGGGGTAGCTTTATTTGCGAAACGGAGTTTAGATGTAGGAGAATTGACTGCTTATCAACAGGAATTGATTAATAGTGGGAGAATTAAACGAATTTATTTAGATGAATTACCACCGGGTTCAATTGGTATGGGGTTAATTGAGTTGATTGTCAGTAAGGAAGCACAAGCACCGGAATTAGTTAAAACCCTCATGGCAAGAACTAAAACAGAAGTTGAGAATGACAGAGAAAAACAAGGTATTATAGAATTGTTGGAGACTGTTTTATTGTCCAAGTTTTCACAATTAAGCCGTCAGGAGATAGAAGCAATGTTTTTAGTGAGTGATATTAAGCAAACAAGGGTATATCAAGAAGCAAAGCAGGAAGGTAGACAGGAAGGTAGAGAAGAAGGTAGGCAGAATGGTGAGATGATTTTATTGATACGTCAGTTATCGAAAAGATTTGGAAAATTGAAAGATATTTACATCGAAAATATCAACAGTCTGAACATAGAACAATTGGAAAAGCTAGGAGAAGCATTATTAGATTTTACAGATATTAAGGATTTGGAAACATGGTTAAAATCTGAGATAGACAAGTAGTTTGAGTGAATGGTTTATTTAATTGTCAGAATCAGGATATCCAGGATTTAAGGATTTACAGGATGTGAATTTTTGTGTTGATTACATGATTTAACCTGTATATATTATCAAAACCAGTCCACAAGAGAAAGTCCTGAAACTCTGGAAAATTAATTAACATTATGAGTAACAAGAGTTGCTTGAAGTGCTACAGCTATTCCTGCAATTAAAACATCTATTGAACCGATGGGAGTTCCTTTTTGTTCTAAATCAGCGCGAATTGTCGCAGCAGAAAAAGCAGCATCTTTATCAAAAGAAACTAAGTTAACTCGGTTTAAAATTTGTTGTAGTTGTTGAGTTCGTTTTGCTGGTGAAATAGACTTAGCAATTCCCACTTGTAATTCAAAGAGAACAATTGTAGGAATAATAATTTCCTGAGCAGGTATTTTAGCAAAGTTTTGAGCAACTTGTCCTTGACCTTTAAAATAATAAATCAGGGTGTTGGTATCCAAAACATACATTTAGAGACTCTCCCGCAAAATATCTTCTCCTGCTTCATTTCTAATTTCTTCTAAACTAGGAAAGTCGTCTTTCCAACTTCCCGCAAGTGAATAAACCAGTTCTTTCCAAGAAAGATTTGCAGAATCATTGATAATTTGGTTAGTGTTTAAGTGTTTACTATGAATAAATTCAGCAAAATTCAGAATTTCTTGAGCTTGATTTTGGGGAAGAGTTTTCACAAGTGTGTAAATTTGTTCAGCAATGGTCATAATTAATAAGGATTTTCAGGATGTGGATTTTTGTGTTTAGTACATGATTTAACTTGTATTGTACTACAGATTTTTATTTGTCAGAATCACGATGTCCAGGATTTGAGGATTTACAGAATGTGGTTTTAAAGTATGATGATAAATTATGATTCCTAAATAAAATCTGCTAAACAGCTACCTAATTTTAAATTTTCTATATTTTCAAAATCACTATCATAGGTAAATAAAATTAAATCATGTTGAATTGCTGTAGATGCAATCCAAATATCATTAGTAGGTATAGGGTTTCCTTTTTTTCTCAATTGAGAATAAATGAGAGCATAATATTCTGATGTTTTTTCATCTACCGGAAATATTTTGACTCTAGGAGATTGCATAAATTTATCTAATTCATAACGATTAATTTCTGGTTTATTTCCTAATGCAAAACCTCCTAGTAATTCTCCAAGGATGATAGAATTGATGGCAATAATATCTACATTTGCAATTATTGTAACTGCTTCATTTTGATTACGTTTAAAAGCAGTATAAGCATTAGTATCTAGTAAGATTGATTTTATTGCCATAACTTTTGATCAATTTCATTAAATTGTTGAGTATTAAGTAAAAATTCAGTTTCATCTTCTTTTGTCCATGTTCCACCAAGATAATCTAAATCATGGTAAGGATAGGAATTAGAAAGATGTTTTTCTGAAGTTTCCAATATTTCTGAATGTTTCATATTATTTATTTTACCACTAAATTCTTTTATCCATTGATAAAGGTTATTTAGTTCTTGTTCTGGTATTTTGTCAATTTCTGCTTGAATCAGTTCTTTCATAGTCATAGCTTTTACTCCTGATGGGAATTGATTATATTATTATATCGTAACAAGTAATTTGTCTGATAGCGAAGCGTGGCATAGCCATATCAGGATGTCCAGGATTTGAGGATTTACAGGATGTGGATTTGCAATATTGTATGATATCTCTATAAATCAGATTAACAAGGTATTTGGATGTACCGGAGTAATTTTATTCCCATAGCGTTTAAAGTCACTAATATTAAAAGTGAGAATGTGAGTTATTTTATGAGCAAGCATAACTGCTACTAATCTTGCATCATGAACATTGACACCCATCACACCATACTCAATTACAATCTGTTTCCAATGCTGGTAAATTTCTGGTATATCTGGTAATACGGGAAAGAGGTTTTCTAATTTTTGTAGTTCTGCTTCTGCTTCAATTATACTCATTCCCAAACCATTTCTTTCTATAGGACGGGTAGCACTACGCCAAAATTCTACTAAATTTTGATGTGTTAAATAACAATTTTCTTTTTGTCTTCGTAGTCTAGCGAGTGCATTTAAAGATTCTGCACACATTGGATGATTCGGTTGTGCTATTCTCAAAATAATATTTGTGTCAATTAAATATGTCACTAAATTTCCTCGTCTTCATAAATACCTCCTCGACTGACAGCATAATCTGATAAAAGTGGTATATTTGGATTATGGCTAGAACTCCATTGATTTAGTGCTTGAATCCATTCTTCATCGGAGACTTTTTGATAAAATGGAAGTTCTGTAGTTTTAACTAATTGTTCTAGCATTGCATCAAGATGAGGTTTAACTGCTTCTGCTGGAAGTTGGGTAATTTTTGCTAATGTCTCAGTAATTTTTTGCAATTCTTGAGAATGAGATTGTTGCCATGTTTGTAGGATCATAGTTTTGATAATGTGATTTTTCACAGATTTTATTTTAGCACAACGCCCTGCGGGAAGTCAAAAGTCAAACATAATTGATGTATTATTCATTAAAGGTTTTAACTTTTGATGATCATGAATTATGCACCAATAAATGAAAGAACTTTTGAATTTGCTGTCAGAATTACAAAGTTATGTTCTTATCTGGATAAACAACCAGGACACCCTTCGGGAAGTCAAAAGTCAAAAGTCAAAAGTCAAAATTTCAAGATTTTTAAGGATTTTGTTAGTAAACAATCAATAGCACTCAAGGAAGCAAGAGAAACAAAGTATTGGTTAAAGTTGTTAGTGAAATCGGAAATTGTCCCTAGTGAAAAATAGCAGATATGGTTGATGAATGTGAACAGTTGATGAGAATTATTGCTAAGTCAATTGTCACAACTAAAGGAAAGATGAAAAACAATTAATTTCTTGTTTTTGACTTTTGACTTTTGACTTTTGACTTTTGACTTCCCGAAGGGTGTCCTGATTCAGACAATTGAGAATTTCAGATACCCGACAACTTTTAACAATCTTCTCATTTATCACATTAACTATCGCAGAAGTCGGGGATATTTAAATGCAAACTAACATCCTGTAAATCCTTAAATCCTGGATATCCTGATTCAGACTTAATATTTTTCTGTTACCTTTAAATGTTACACTTTACAAGTCTCGACGCGAGAAAACGTTGTTGAGCAGCTCGTCGTGGAGGAGTATCATGATTGCAGTTAGGGAGGTGGCCTTCTGGTGCTTTTACATCAAAAGTTAGATATTCGTACTCCCACCAGCCACCGTCACTGAACCATCCTACCTTTTCCCCGAACTTATCCATAATTTCTCTGTTATGTTCTCTCGTTCCACCTAAACCTTGATAAATGCGTTTTTGTACAGAAAACCCAAATTTACCATCACTGTATTTTACCCACAACTGGTCAATAGTGCGAAGGTCTTCACAGGGAAAATTATCAATACTGTTAACATCTAACCAACCTTCTTTTTCCCGTTTTGCAACTGCTAACATTACTCGTCTTGTTTCCTCATCTGCTTCCTTCCATTTCCCTTGTGCGAGTAACTCACGCAATTTCCCATAGTCCATTCCACAGGATGATTTTAATTGTACCTCCTGGTTTATTCGTGGTGTGTGTAGAGACGTTCCATGGAACGTCTCTACATTATTAATAGGTTGTTGAATATTAAAATTAACAAGTGGTGGTGTGGGAATATTCACAATAGGTTTAACCACTAAACCCAATATTTCCCGAAACTCCCGCACAGTTTGGGGACGGTTTACAGGTTCTAACTCCATGCCTTTGAGAATAGCAGCATTTACCTTGTCGCTAATCTGTTGATTAAATTTTTGCGGTGGTGATAACTTGACATCTTCCTCAGCGCGATAATTAGCAGGAATGGGAACTCTATTCGTTAATAAACTATATAATGTCGCTGCTAAAGCATAAACATCTGTATAATAACCAAAATCTCCACGCCGTTCATATTGTTCTATGGGTGCATAACCTTCCGTTTTCGTCGCTGTCATGCTTCTGATTTTACCAGGTTGAAATTCCCGCGCTAACCCAAAATCAATTAATACTGCTTCATTGCTTTCCCGTCGCAACAAAATATTATTGGGTTTCACATCTCGGTGTAAAAGTTTCCGTTCATGAACACATTCTAAAGCTTGTCCGATTTGGTCAATGTAGCGCAAAGCTTCGGTTTCTGACAAGTAACCATTTTCAGCAGTGTAGTTTTCCACATAAGCTGCTAAATCATCACCGTCAATGTGTTCCATGACAATAGCCCAAAGTCCATCTTCGGGAAAATTGTCGTAAACTTGGACAATATGGGGATGATAGCATTTTGATAAATCTAAGGCTTCTTTTCTAAACCTCTTTTGTATTTCCGCAAAGTCTGGTTTTTCTCGTTGTTCCCGGTTGAGGGTTTTAATCACAACCAACCTGTTTTCTTCTGTATCTTCTGCGAGATAGGTTTCACCAAAGCCACCGCCACCGATCGCTCTTTTAATGATATACTGTCCGTTCTGTAGTGGGGTGTTAGGTGTCCACATATTGTCTGAATCAGGATGTCCAGGATTTTAGGATTTACAGGATTTAGATCCCCGACTTCTAGGATAATTTATTTTGATACAAGATTACCGATAAAAGAAGTCGGGGATCTTTGTTGA
The DNA here is from genome assembly GCF_034931405.1 of Anabaena sp. UHCC 0451. Classification (NCBI taxonomy): domain Bacteria; kingdom Bacillati; phylum Cyanobacteriota; class Cyanophyceae; order Nostocales; family Nostocaceae; genus Anabaena; species Anabaena sp. UHCC 0451. The sequence goes on from NZ_JAYGHA010000009.1 coordinate 132,669, forward strand.
TAGTTGAAAAAATTACTATATATGCGCGGACAGATTTCCACTCCTAACATTAGTGTAAACCAATTGTCGCATCTTGTCAAGTCTTGACGTAAATAATCATAAAAAAAGTGAAAATCAAAAATCTCTACCGCAAACTAACATCCTGTAAATCCTAAAATCCAACTTCCCACTTTAAACACTTATTCCAATTTCTTGCTTTTGACTTTTGACTTTTGACTTTTGACTTCCCAAAGGGTGTCCTGATTCTGACAATCCCAAAAATTACTATATATGCGCGGACATATTTCTACTCTTAACATAAGTGTAACTGAAATTTTGTATTTTGTCAAGTCTGGAAGGGGAGCGATCGCTGCGTTCACCTAAGTTCAGAAAACCCAGTTTGGCTAACAGAAAGTGGATTTAATTGCAGAGACGTTAATGCAAACGTCTCCACATTATTAATCAGGATTTGCTTTCAGCTTCAGTTAAAATTAATTCTGGTTCTGTGACTGTTTCTTCTTCGCGTGGTGGTAGACCATAGATTGAGCGATAGAGATTATCGTATTGTTTAGCAGATTCATACCAACTAAAGTTTTGAGTCATGCCTCGTTTTTGTAATTCTTGCCATTGGGGTTTGAAACGGAAACCTTCCCAAGCGCGAATCATACACGTGAACAAGTCTAAAGGCTCGTAGCGGTCAAAACAATAACCTGTACCTGCGTCATTTACGGGGTCATAGTGGCTAACAGTATCAACTAATCCCCCTGTGCGACGAACGATAGGGACAGAACCGTAACGTAAAGCCATCATTTGGCTGATACCGCAGGGTTCAAAACGGCTAGGCATTAAAAAGGCATCAGTACCAGCATAGATGCGACGAGAAAGAGCATCATTATAAAGTAAGTAAGTTGCCATTCTACCAGGGTAGCGAGATGCTAACTGCCACATTTGGGTTTCATAATAGCGATCGCCCGTACCCAGTAATATAAATTGGGCATCTGTATAAGCCATAAAGCGGTCGAGAATTTGCAAAACCAAATCCAGACCCTTTTGTTCTACCAACCTACTCACCATGCCTATTAAAAAGGCACCAGAATTAACTTCTAAACCCATTTCTTCTTGCAAGGCAATTTTGTTAGCTTTGCGTTTGTCTAGGGTGTCGGTGGTAAAAGTTTGAGTGATATATTTATCATTAGCAGGATTATATACCTCCGTATCTATACCGTTGATAATCCCTGATAACTTGCTGCTAATAAAAGACAATAAACCCTCAATTTGTTCACCGTAAGCAGGTGTCTTAATTTGCTCTGCATAAGTAGGAGAAACTGTATTGACCTTATTAGCAAACTGTACTGCTGCGGCCATAGTATTATGACCTTGCATATACCAAGGACACCAAGTAATTTTCTCCAAATACCAACGCCACGGACCTTGATAAGCCAGGTTATGAATAGTAAATACGGTGGTAATATCTGGGGATTGGTTCAACCAAACTGGTAACATTCCTGTATGCCAGTCGTGACAATGGACAACTTCGGGCTTCCAATAATTCCAGCAAAATTCGGCTGCACCATTGGAAAATAAGGTAAATCGCCAATCTTCATCTTCTCCACCATAAATGCGGCGGGGTGTAAAAGCAGAGTGTTGAAATAAATACAAAGGAACATCAGTACCAGGCAGAACACTTTCGTAAACTGCAAAGTCCTGAAACATGGCGTATCCCTTCCAAATCGCTTCTTTGGGGACTTCCATTTTATCTGGTAGAAAACCATAATAAGGCAAGAATATGCGGACATCATGCCCCATTTGTCTTAAAACTTTGGGTAATGCACCTACAACATCACCCATTCCACCAACTTTGGCAATGGGAGCAGCTTCCGCTGCAACAAATAGAATTCGCATGGTAATTAGGGATTAGGGATTGGGGATTGGGGATTGGGGATTAGGGATTAGGGATTAGGGATTAGGGATTGGGGATTGGGGATTGGGGATTAGATAGAAAATTATTCTCCTCTGCTCCTCTGCTCCTCTGCTCCCTGCTCCCTTTCCTCTTCACTGTCACCTGTCACCTGTCACTTTATGAACCGCGTTGAATTTCGGTGAAGATTTCCTCTAAAATTTCTGTAGCTCCTTGTTGGCGTAAAGTCTTTGCTAGTTCTATACCTAGCTGTTCGGCATCTTCGGCTTTACCAGTCACGGTATCTTTGACAAGTTTTTGACCATCGACGCTGGCGACTATACCAATTAATGTTAAATTATCACCATTAATTTCTGTATTTACACCAATGGGGACTTGACAACCGCCTTCTAAAGAGCGGAGAAAAGAGCGTTCAGCTAGACAGCGATCGCGCGTTTGGGAATGTTCAATAACTTTAAGAATGGCAATAACTTCTGCATCATCAGCGCGACATTCTATACCTAAAGCACCTTGGCCAACGGCATGGAGAGAAATTTCTGGGGGTAAAATTTGGTGTATGCGATCGCTCATTCCCAATCTTTCCAAACCAGCTACCGCTAAAATCAAAGCATCATACTCACCCGCATCTAGTTTAGCCATGCGTGTGTTCAAATTTCCTCGCACATCTTTAAATGTAAAATGGGGGAATTTATGGCGTAACTGTGCCAATCTTCGCAGAGAAGATGTACCAATCACCGCACCCTCTGGTAGAGTTTCCAGAGATTGTCCTTTGTATTTCTCATGGAATACTACAGCATCAGCCGGGTTTTCCCGTTCGGTAATTGCTGCGAGTGCTAAACCTGCTGGTAAGTTAGTAGGCAGATCCTTGAGAGAATGAACGGCAAAATCAATCTCTTCTTTGATCATTCCCAATTCTAGTTCTTTGGTAAATAGTCCCTTATCGCCAATTTTGGCTAATGCTACATCCAGGATATTGTCGCCTTGGGTAGACATGGTATGGACTTCAAAAATCATATCAGGAAAGTTTTTCTGAAGTTGCTCTTGTACCCAGTATGTTTGAACTAGAGCAAGTTGGCTTTTACGTGAACCAATACGAATAGTGCGGGGAGGACTAGAAACTGAAGTCATAAAACTATATGTCAAACCAGGCGATAAATTCACATTGTTCTAGACTACCGCAGGGAGTGACGCACTGGATTGAATGAGGCTGATTACAGAAAATTTTATTGGCGAATTGCTTTACATTTATTTACAATTTTGCCAGATGATCGCAATATGCAGTTGCAGATAATTCTGGAGATGCGGTACTGGAATTTCGGGAAACAATTAAAGAAATGGCGAGTTAGATCAATAATAACGAAAGCAGTCTCTAGATGGAAGTGTATACTTTACAGCTATGCTAAGAATAACTTAGTGTGATCCATAAATCTATGATTTCATCTATATGAGTCGTTCCGCTTGCTTAATTTTTAATCCAGTTGCCGGTCAAGGTGATCCAGAATTAGAATTAGATCAGATTCGGTCAATATTAGAACCAGAAATTGATTTAGATATTTATCTCACCACAGAAGAAATTGATGCTGACGAACTCGCACGTGCAGCAGTCAACAGGGGAGTAGAAGCGATAATTGCTTCTGGGGGAGATGGGACATTATCAGCAGCGGTAGAAGCAGTCATTAATACTGACATACCCTTTGGCATTATTTCCCGGGGAACAGCAAACGCTTTTGCCGCAGCGTTAAATATTCCTGATACAATTGCCGCAGCTTGTCAAACAATTTTACAAGGAAAAACTCGGAAAGTAGATGTTGCATATTGCAATGATCGGCCGATGGTATTATTAGTAGGTATTGGCTTTGAAGCAGGAACTGTAGAACGGGCAGACAGAGAAGCTAAAAATCGTTTTGGAATGATGGCTTATATCTTGGCAGGACTGCAAGAATTAGGCAATTTACAGAAATTTGCTGTAGAAATTGAGACCGAAGATCAGATCATTACCACTATTGCTTCAGCTTTGACAGTGGCAAATGCTGCGCCTTCCACTTCAGTTTTAGCTCATGGACCAGCAGGGATTATTTTTGATGACGGACTACTAGATTTAACGATTGTAGCCCCAGAAAATAAAACAGGTGCGATCGCTGCCACATTTCATTTATTTCAAACAGCTTCTACAGGTACACCGGTAGAAAGAGACGACATTGGTTATTTGCGAGCCAAACAATTTAAAATCATAACTGATCCACCACAAAAGGTAGTTATAGATGGGGAAATAGTCGGCACAACTCCGGTAGACATTAAATGTATACCAGCAGGATTAAGGGTTTTTGTGCCAACAGTCCAAGAGGAGATTCCCACAGAAAAATTAGCGGGATTGCCTAATTTAACTATCGAGGAAAAAAACTAAATTATTCCTGGACCTTTACCGCGACTATCCCTTTTTTCTGTTAACTCACCTGTTTTATCTTCATTCACTTCTCTGAGTTCTTCCAAACGTGCTGCTGTGTCTTGTGCAGCTTTTTCTCGCGCATCTCCTGGAACTTCATAATACATTTCTGGTTCAACTGGATAGTTATTTAACAATCCTTCCTGATCCACAGTATAACCATCTGTAGTGCGGATACTTTCGACATTTGTTTGTTCATCCGTTGGTGCATTGGAGAGACTTTCTTCTGTGGGAACTTTTTTATAATGCTCTCCTTCTCTGGCTTGACGTGCTGCTGTTTCTGCTGGGATAATTCCCCGATCATATTGATCTGAATCAACACGATGACTAGAATCTGTTGTTTTTTTTACTGGTTGATTAGCCATAAATTTAATCCTCTTTAATTATGTTGGCAATATCTGTTTGCCAGAACCTCAAAAACCAGATTAGTCTATTTGAGAGTATAAAGATGCTATCTAAAGTAAGTAATTAAAGATAAATATGCCATCAAATTATCTATCTTCAGGCATATTTGCAAGGGAGAAACGCGATTTTGTGAGATTGGAGAAATAATGTAAGGATTTTAGGGTTTGACAAAATAATTTAGCATAGTCAGTACCGAAGAGCCTTATTTTTTACCTGTTCCCTGTTCCCTGTTCCCTGTTCCCTGTTCCCTGTTCCCTGTTCCCTGTTCCCTTCTTTTGTAACAGCACATTAACAGTAAGATAACTACTTGTACATGGTGTGATTTAATAAAAGTAAGTTAGTATAAAAATCGTTAAGGGGTCGAAATGGCGCAGTTCTCAGACTGGATGATAGTTGGTGCTTTTACGTTTGGTGTTGGTATAACTGGTTCTTTAACAGGACAAGTCAGCGTAGGTTTGCTAGGAAGCACTACAGGAGCAGTTATAGGTGCTGCTGTTTCAGGGAAATTACAGGATAAGAGACAGCATCATACAGTAAGTGAATTAGAGAAACTCAAGAAAATAGTAGCTACACAAGAGGAATTAACAAAGTTAAATCAACAAGTAGCAATTCTCCAACCAAGAGTAGAAGATTTACAAAAAGAGCAAGCAGCACTAGCACCAGTTAAAGGACAATATCAGGAAAAACTAGCAGCATTAAAACAAATTCATCAAAATTTAACTGCTCTGAAACAGCAAGAACAGGAATTAGAAAACCGCATTGCTGTAATTAATCAGAAAAAGCCAGATTTGTCGGAACTAGAAAAGCTGCAACAACAAATTGAAAAATTTAAAATTGATAAAAGTGGGTTAGAAGGTCAAATTAATGCCTTAAATTCTCAAGTTAAATCTTGGGAATCACAAAAAGTAACTCTCCAGAATGTTGAATCAGAATTAGCAGCTAAACAAATAAGTTTGGATAATCTTAATATAGGATTTGAAAAACTGCAAAATCAAGCTCAACAATTAGAACAGCGGACAACAGAAGTAGAATTATTGCGTGTTACTTATGATGGACTTTTAGGAGAAAAAGAAAATTTTGAAACAAGAATCAATCAGCTAAAGCCAGAAATAGAAAGATTAGAAGCTGAAAAACAACGCGTTTTACAAGCAATTCAAGAAAGCCAAAATGATTATCATAAAGTTGAAGAACTGCGTCGGATATTACATAATTTAAAAATTCAAATTAGAGATAAAGAATCAGAATTGCGAGAATTGGAAAAAGAAATCCAGCATTTACAGGGTATCAAAGCTGCACTGGAAGAAAATATTGCTCGTTTACAAGTAGAAAAACAGGAACTTGAAGAAATAATTAGAAGACTTAAAGGAGAAATTACAGAAATAGAAAATAGTGCTAAACTAGCTTTACAATCTCTCAGAGAAAATCTTTGGCATCAACTACCTGACATCAAACTAGAACTAGAAGAAACAGAATTTATCAGAGATTTTATTAGTAATATTCAATCTCAAGGATTAACTTTTTCAATACGAGTAATTAACGCTTTTCATACATCTTTAAAAGTACAAGATATATCAGCTTTGGCAATTTTAGCAGGAATTAGTGGCACAGGTAAAAGTGAACTACCACAAAGATACGCCAATTACATTGGAGCGCAATTATTAACTTTAGCTGTACAACCTCGTTGGGATTCTCCACAAGATTTACAGGGTTTTTATAACTATGTGGAGAAGAAGTTTAAACCGACTGATTTAATGCGGGGATTATATCAATATAATCATGATCCAAAAATGCACGATAGAATGGTGATTGTGTTACTCGATGAAATGAATTTAGCTAGAGTAGAATATTATTTTAGTGAGTTTTTATCTAAATTAGAAAGTCGTCGTAATCATGCAACTTATTTAGAAATTGATGTTGGTAGTTTAAGGATAAGTGAAAATGAACGCCGGTTAAAGATTCCCAATGAGTTTTTGTTTGTGGGAACAATGAATGAAGATGAAACTACACAAACTTTATCAGATAAGGTTTTAGATCGGGCAAATGTGTTAACTTTTGGTAAACCACAAAATTTGAAATTACGTCAGGAAAACCAAAATGGAAATAGTAGAAATCAACGTTCAGAATATTTGCCTTATAGTCATTTTCAAAAATGGGTTAAAATCCCAGATCCTAATTCTGAGTTAGTTAAAAAAGTTAAAGATATCTTGAATCATACTAATGAAGTGATGGAAAAATTGGGTCATCCTTTTGCCCATCGTGTTTATCAAGCTATTACTCAATATGTGGTTAATTATCCAGGAGTTGAGGATATTAATTCAACTAATTTTAAATGTGCCATTGCTGATCAATTTGGACAAAAATTATTACCAAAACTGCGAGGTGTGATGGTTGATGAAGCACAGGAAGAATTAGACGAACTGCAAACAATTATTTCAGAAATTGGTGATCAACCATTAATTGCAGCTTTTGAAAAAGCACGTAAAGGACGTTATGGACAATTTAGCTGGCAAGGTTTAGTTTATGAGGATGAACAAATATAATGCAAATTTACCCTAGTTTATTCGCTTATCTCAATCAATCTCCTTTAACGTCAACTGATGTTACATTACAAGCTAGTCAACGTCCGATTATTGTTTTAGAATCAGAGGAAGTTTTATCAACATCATCAGGTTTAATTCCTATCACTGATAGAGTGTATGAAATTGGGTTTCCTTATTTGCAACCCACTGATTTACAACATCATAATTTTCAGTTGCAATCTACTTTAATTTTAGATATAGCTAGAGAATCTTATACTTTATATATTAGTGATGAAGTATTAGATGAAGAAACTATTGAACAAGAATCAGAAATAGCAGAATGGGAAAACCAATTAGGTGAACGTTTAGATAAAACCACTGCTGAATTAATCCGGTTATTTATTGGAATGTTCACAGAAATATTGACGGATAGAAGATCACTACAATCTCAATTGTTACTAATTAATTTACCTGAAAAATTGGCTGCAATTAATCTCCAAGATGCTAATTTGCCCATTGTAATTAGCTTAGATGAAAAATATCAACTGCATCAAAAACTAAAAAAAATCAGCGATAAATTACGTCATCAACTTAGAAGACAAGCGGAATTAATGCCGGTTGGTAAAATTCAAGAAATGGATAGTTATTGTTTGCGTGATTATGTCCGTAGACCTGGGTTAACTGCTGTAGAAAAAGCGGGTTCAAAACAACAGCTAATGGGGATTAAACGCTATCAAGATTTTAATACACCTGAAAATAAGTTTCTAGTTTATTTTAGTCAGATTTTAGGTTTAAATTGTTTTCAATATAAGAAAAGTGGAGCAAGTCAATTTCAATCAGAAATTAGAAAAATTAGATTAGTAATTGATTTATTTAAACAACAACCAATAGTGAAAACTATTCAAGATAGAAGCTATCAATTTACTAAACCTAATTATGTATTGCAGCAAAATCCTATATACAGGAGTTTCTATCAAGCTTATTTGGAATATCTGCGACGAAAGAATGAAAAACAAAGGGTATGGAGTTTCAGGAGTGTATTATTAGCGGACACTGTTTATATTTATTTAGCAGCAGCTTTAATGAAGTTTCAAGCAATAGATATAGATGCTAATTTAGCTATTGCTGGTAATTTGATTCCCGATAAAGGACGTTATCTGGAGAGGGGACAAAATATTACAGTTAAGGTCTTTTTAGCCAAGCAAGTTTATGTATTTAGTTTGAAAAAGCAAATTGATGATATCAAAAGTGATTTGGTACTGGATTTAGAAATTCACCAATTAGATTCGATAGAATTAGAAACTAAAAAGTTAGTATTTCCTATTTGGGTATTTTGGTATCGTCCTAGTGATGAAATATTTATGCAAATGGAACAGTATTTACAAGAATTAATAAATACCAAAAATGTCAAACTGGGATTATTATTTTATTTACAATTTCTTCCCAGTCAAGTGTTAACTAAAGTGAAGATAGAGCATTTTTGTGATAGAAAATTATGGTTAGTTCCATTACCTAACCCAATTACATTACAAGGATTTGATCAAATAGTTAATTTTATTGCCAAAGTAATTCAAGCATCTATGGAGTTAACAGTATGAATCAACAAGAGTTTTGGAGAGAATTACAACAATTAATTTATCAATCTAGGGAACTTTCAGAAACAACTCAAACACAATCTGAGAAGTTATTACAAATTCAAGATTCTCCATCATTACCTACGCAATTAATTATAGAAACTGTGTGTAATGGTGCAGTTTATTTAAATGAGCGATCGCATTTAAACTTTCCTGCAATTATACCCTATATTTCCCTCAGTGGAAATCAACAAATAGCATTAGAAATGGCACTTTCAAATAGTCCCATTGCTTTAATTTCTGGAACAGCAGCAACAGGAAAAACTCGTATTGCAAATAATCTTGCTCATGCAGCTATTAACCATTCTCATCGAGTCCTAATTTTAACTAATCACACTGCATCCTTAACAGCTTATCATCACTTGACAACTTATCCCTTTTTATTATCTCAAACACAAAATTATCAGCAGTGGATAATCAATCAATTGTGTTCTCAAAATTTCGCACAACCGCAGATGGATTATTTACCATTACATCTGTTACCAGATGTAGAATTAGCAAAACTGCGAACATCTGCAAAACTAGAAAAATGGTTGCTAATTATTCAAAATAATTTACATCAAGAATTAATAGAACTATTAAAATCCGAATTTCCTCACTTATCACAATCACGTCTTCAACTATTAGCTTATCGTCTGAAACAATTAGAACCATTACTACAACAGCAATTAAAATTAAGTCAGATATATAATCATCTATCAGCACAAGCATTAGCCGAAATTGCTAACCAGATGATGGAAAATCCCCAAGTCCCAATTTTGGCAACTGTTGCGGAATTTATGCACCCAGAAAATCATTATTTTTGGGAATCCAATTTTGATTTAATTATTGTAGATGAAGCACATTCTCTCAACTGGATAGAATTAATTATATTATCAGGATTATGCCAAAAATTAGTTTTATTGGGTGAAGAAATCCCTACATATTATCGGCAAAATCGCAATAAAAACTCATTCTTTACCCGCTTTCCTCAATGTTTACAGTGGTTAAAGCAGCATCTACTACCAACTTATGTTTATCAACTAAACGAACAATTTAGAATCCATCCAGAAATAGCTGAAATTGTTTATCCATGTATTTCTAAAGATTGGGTACAAACGCAATATTGGAACATTAATGATCTTCTTCCTCAAACTCCACAAAGATTAGTTTGGCAAGATGTACCTCACGAGAACGCAGGACAACAAATTATTAATTTTATTCAAAGTATTCAAACTTCAAATCCAGAAATTATCCAGAAAATTGGTATAATTACTTTTTCTATAGAAAATCGAGATTACCTGAAAAATAACTTAACCATAGAAGATAATCAAATATTTATTGGTACAATCGAAGAATGGTATGGAAACGAAAAAGAGATAATGATTGTTGATTGTGCAGTAACTCCTGAAAATATGACAATAGAAAATATTAATACAGCACTCACAAGAGGAAAAGACTATTTATTTTTATTCGGTGATTATGATTTATGGAAAATTTCTAAATCTCCAATTCAATCATTATTGAATCAACCAGCATTCTATAAGGAACGTCTAGTTTTAATATAAAATATCAAATATAAATTATGAAAATCCAAATTCAACTATCAGGAAAATTTCAACGTTTACTATTGAGTGGTACAGAAAACATACCTTTCTCTGTAAATGATTTAATGAGGGAAGTACAAGCAGTAGCTACACAACACCGCAGACGTAAACCGCAATTATTACGTCAATCTTTTGGTTTAGATTTCATCCCAGAAACAGTATTGATTAACCTATGCAAACAAGCAAGACATATTACTAACGACAATGAACTTTATGAAATCCCATCCCTGAAATTATTACAACCTATTGGATCTCAATTAAACAACCAAACTATTAACAAATATGCTTATCAATTTATTTCTGAACAAGGTAATATTCAACTAATAGCAGATGATCCACAACTTCCCAGTTTCCTCGGTACTATTTCTGAACAACCAGGAAATTATATCATTACCATAGAACAACCTATTCATCCTGATTTAGATCAGGAATTTATCCAAATAATATGGAATAATATTAGTGATTATTGGCAGAATTTACCAACAATTAACAAAATAGAATTTGTTTTACAATCTAGTAATTCTCAACAAATTTGTATTAATTATCAAAGAATTACGGCTTTTATTTCTATTCAAGAATTACCCTTAGAATTAAGAACAGCAATTACATTTTTACGATTACAGGAAACTAACACATCAAATTTATCAACATCAGTTAAATCATTAGTTGAGGAATATCAATCAAAATATAGATATGAACAAATTAAGTTACCTGAACAGTTACAACCTAACTCTAATTTAACTCCTCAAAGTGGGTTTTTCATTCGTAATCGTCAAAACCGGAATATTTTCCATAAAATTATTAATGATGCTCGTCAATTTTTACTAATTTCTAGTTATATTATTGAAGATGAAGAACTAACAACACTAATTTGTGAAAAATCATTGCAACTACCTCAAGGAGTTTGGATATTAACAGACTTGAGAAACGAAGTTTTAGATCGTATTGATCAACAAATATCAGATAATATTTCTATCCCCGAACAATATAAGATTTCAGATGAACGGAAAAAAACTTGTTTAAGAATGTTACTCAATGCAAATATTCCCATTCGTAGCGGTTCTTTTCACTTAAAAACGTATATTTCTGAAAAATATGCTTATTTAGGTTCTTGTAATCTTACTCGCGGAAGTTTAGATATTAATAAAGAAGCGGGGATAGTTTTTAGGAATAATTCTCAGCATCAAAACCTAATTAATTTATTTCAGCAATTTTGGCAAAAACGCAGTAGCGATGAGGTAATACCGGAAAGTAATATTGATAGTTTTCGTTTGCGTTCTCTCTTGCATAATTATCAGGAGAAATACACAACATATTATCCTAATTTTTTGACATCATCACAATATGAAAGAGATTTAATTAAAGAACTGACAAACTTTAAAGGAGAGGTAAAAATTTACAGTCGCAGTTTTCAACCATCAGCAGAAATAGCAACTTATCTAGGTTGGTTAGACACACAGATTTTTATAGATTCAAGTATGTCAGTTAAAAATCAAAACTTGAATATTTATAAAATTAATAATCTCCATGCTAAAATAACTATTTTAGGAAATCAAGTAGCATACATTGGAGGAATTAATTTTAATTTCAATTCTAATTTTTCACGGTCACATGATTTAATGTATAAAACCACCGACGCAAAAGAAATAAATCAAATAATTCGTCAACTACCATTACTAGATTCATAAACTATGACTACATTATTCAATTTGGAATCCTATATTGATGCTTGCCAATATACTCACATATTTCAAAATTCACCATATCAATCAATTCCTGACTCCAGAGAAAAATACAAAGCATTATTAGATAAATATACTGAAAATCGTTATTTAGCAGCACCAATTATTAATAACCATCGTTCATCAAAACTAACTATTAATTCCGCACCCTTAAATTATTCATCTATAGGAAATGAATTAACTACGGGAGAACAAAAACGCTTATTTATTATCAGTGATACATTAGATTTAATGACACTGAGTAACAGTAATATTTTAGGACGTGGTGACGGTTACTTATACAGCAGTGCTTACCACTATTGGAATCATTATACCGAAATTCATCAACATCAAATTACTAAACCATTGATATTTCTTGATTTAGATAATTTTGGTATTTCTAATTTAATTCCTGTCAGGTTAACACAAACCGAAAATAGTCCTTATCAAATTCCTATTCTTGATACCAAGAATAAAATATTATCTAATAATATTTTTGACTGTCAAACAATATATAAAAATATTTGTAATGCAGTATCTCAAAGTTTATTAAATCAATTTCCTGCATTATTAATAAATGTAGAAATGGTTGATCATTTATCTGATTATTTGCAAAAGATTAATTTTTTACAATTTATTCAATCTTGTGGAAATCAACAATCTGTAGATTTAATTATTGAAATTAAGCACAATCAACAGATTTATTATAAACAAATTAATATAGTAATATCAGAAATTGCTAATATTGTTTGTGAGCAAATTAATTTTCGTGATCTTCAGCAAATAGCAAATCAATATTCTCAATATCAGTTTGTATTAGTGAGTCAATATAATATTTTTGTAGAAATTAATACACATTTACCTAATTTCATTATTCTTCAACCAAATAATCAACAGTTTCCACAAATCTGGAAAGACAAGAATAATTTAAATTTTCCTTTATTTGCGATTTCTTTGGATGAAATTGAATTTAAAATTGATATTGATGGTAAAGAAGAATGGATTAAATTATCTGATAAAAAAGATGTTATTTCTTATGAAGGTAAACCTACAATATTAATTGGAACTATCCCTAGTTTAAATCAAAATTTTGTCCGTATTCCACAAGGCAGAAATAACGCTAATTTACCTATTCGAGTTAATGGTAAAGATTATTGTATAAATGATACAGCGCAAGATTATAAAATAGAAATTGAGAACTACCAAGGAACAGAAGAAACTCGTGTTCAGATTCAGTTTAATTTACAACCTGGTTCTTTTCCAGAACTCAACGTTATGGATTTAGAAAATAAGTATAAAATCAAGACTAGCTTCGTCAATAGACAACAGACAAATAATGGCATTCATAAATATTATAGTCATATTTTACCTGAACAAATTACAGCGAATCGTCAGCAAAGATCATTAGATCAAATTGAAAAATTAGAAAGACGTAGTGATTTTCAAGAATTGATAAAAGATTTAACTGGAATTGCTAGTGGATTAAATAAAATTACTAGTCAAAATGTTCAAAAAAATAATTATAATGTTCTAAATACAAGTATTAAGCGGTTTAAGTCCAAAATACATCAACAACCTGATTTATTACAGTTTATAGATATTTCATCAAGTGAGACAGTTGTAATTCAACTAATAGCGCAATTAAATCAAGCAAACCTTTCCAGGTTGGTTGATATTGTATGCAACATACTCACATCTAATCAACCTTTAACTAATGAAAAAAAAGATTTGTTAGTAGATGGAATTATTTTAATAGGTAAACTATATCAGTTTTCAGAACACCTATCATCAGATAGATTATTTTTTCAATTACAATCAAATATTGATAGTAAAGTTAGATATGGAAATGTCAAGTTCTCAAATGAATATGTACAATGTCTAGCGAGAATAGCAGTAAATGGAGAATTACAACGTCAATATTTCAGTTTATTTGATTCTCAGTACAATCTACAAAAAAGTCAGTACCTATGGGGATATGGAAGAATTTTGCTTTGGTATTACAATTTTAATTCAACAGTATCATTTTTTAAATATCAAGAACATTTTATAATGATAATGAATTATTTGTTGACGAATAATTATAGAAATTTCGATTATCAATATAAACAAAATGCTTTCTTATCTTTAATTTATATCCTAACTTTTCGCGCTCATAACTCAGATTTTTGTGGTAAAAATTCACGAGAATTTATTTTAGCAAAGCAAGTTGTTGAACATTTCCAGCATGATAAAATTATTTTAAACACAATTAGTAGAAAAAAGTCATTAAATCAGTATTTCCAAGAAATGATTGAAGGTACTTCCACAGCAGATGAAATAGCAAATCTTCTTCAAGGTTAAATAACTTAATTTATAATCAATTTATAGACAATAGTAGAAAAAATACATCTAAACCATACTGGGAGCAACGCGATTGATAGTTTTTAGTGATACCTGAATTGGGTGTAGCTAAAAGTACATTTTTACCCGACCTAACAAAATCGCGTTGCTCCCTATTTGCAACTACTACACGACTTACGCAACTAACACATTGGTAGGGTGCGTCAGATATCAACAATTTGTTTATTTGCAGTATTTATGCAGTCTGACGCACCCTACAACAGATTTTTAGTGTGACAATTGCGTAAGTCCTATACTATTATTTTTAGCTAAATAAATCACAACGCCAGACACAGAAACAGAAACGAAAAAGTCAAAAAAAATTGGCGCAATCTCAGTCAATAAATTGATAAAAAAATGTAGGGTAGACAAAAGCAGCCCTACATTAAATCAGCGAATAGATTTATCTTATTGAATCTGAAAATTCTTAACCCAAAAGTTGTTGTTTAAATGAACTAACCTTGAGGGATAATTCTTGCCGATTTTCAGCTTTGATGAGATAACGGAAAGTAAACCAGATGGCATAAAATATGCCAATTATCTCAAAAATGGAAGCTAGTAATGGCACGCCATTAACAGCATCTAAAACGGCGATCACTACCTTCACAGTGACAAATGCAGACAAGATTAAAACAATAGTTAAGATAGCTTGCTGGTTTTTGTCAAAAAAACTACCTAGATAATCTGGCAGTTGGTCTAAGAATTCAACAATCTGTCTACTAATTCGCTGCCATTGGCTCGCAGGTGCTGTACCTGGCGGTAATTTGGGCAAATTCCTAGTTTCTGCACCTTCAAGGGATAAACCCCCCTGTGGTGAGATGGAAGTGACTGGCTCTGATTGCTGTTGTTGAGTTTCCATAATGTTTGCAATTTGGCACAACAGTGTTGATAACTGACTGGACGTAAATAAATATAACAGTCTCGGCTCAGAATACCAAGTCAAAAATGTTTCAGTTTGTATCTTGATTACTGATTCTTGGCTATAAACATTTATTTATGTCTGGCGAATTATAGGGGTATGCACTTGAATGAGATACACAATTAACGTTAAAAATCCATACACTAAAAGACTTTCAACTCTGTTCCCTGTTCCCTGCTTTAGGGATATTAATTGTTAGCGGCTTTAGCTTTTTGGTGGTAAAACAGTCGCTTTGACAATTACATTTTTCACGCCATTAATTTCTTTGGATAAAGGTTCAATTTTAGCCAATTGCTCTTGATTATTAACAGTTCCTGATACGGTAACTGTGCCATCTTTAGCGGCCTTAACTGTTAATTGACCACCGGGAATATTAGCCTCTAATTTAGATCGGACTTCACTGGATAAATCCGCAGCCGCTCTCTCTGTAAGATCACCAGTAACCAGATTTCGCTCTTCACGAGCGCGAATATCAGCATTGAGTTGTCTTCTGCGAAGTTCACTTTGAGCATCTTCTTTTGCAGCTTGTGTTGTTTGTGAGGCTGGAGTTACTGGAGCTTCTCCAGGTTCGGGTGCATTCACACTTGTCTTGGCTGCATTATCACAAGCAGCACTGAAAAGTAAAAGCGAACCAATTAAGAATGAAGTTAGCTTTTTCATTGCTTTATTTCTTGATATAGATGTGAAGAACATGATTATTGATTTTTTGTGAAGAAGTAGGAGCAAAATTTTAAGCAAAATTTTAATATTATTGCTCCTCAGATTGGGTGAAATAAGATGGGAATTATAGGGTTGTTTGACGGTGATCAAGAATAATTACAGGTGATTCTCTGTCCACCGTGCTGTGAACTGTTTCCGTATGTCTGACTGGTTCAAAACTGGGTTGATGTTTGCTGACCTCATGGGCATCATAAATAGCAAATTCTTCAATTCCCAAACCTTTGAGAATTGTTTCCGCATGGTGAATTTGTGCTTGTGTACCATCAACAATGACTAAGTAATGGCCTTTTTGGAAGCGATCGCTATAAACTCGCGCTTCTTCTTCAGGAATTCCTAAACCCACCAATCCCCCTCCAATACCTCCCACTGCTGCACCCACAGCACCACCTGTTAAGGTTGTAGCTAAAGCAGTCGCCACAGCACCACCAGCCATTACAGGTCCGACTCCAGGAATTGCTAAAGTTCCCAAACCAACTAATAAACCACCTAAACCACCGATAGCACCACCAGTAGCCGCACCTGCTTTTAGCCCCTCGTCTGCTTTATTACCTGTCTCTAGATTTCTTGGTCCACTGTTGTTGATGTCTTTAGCAATCAGGGAAACTTGGTTCATGGAAAAACCAGCATTTTGTAATTCTCTCAGTGCGGCTTCTGCGTCACGGCGATGGGAAAATACACCAATCGCTCTTTTGCTGGTTTGCAAAGGTGCATTTACATGACCATTTGATTCGTAAACTTGCCACTCTTTAATCCCATGCCGGTTGATAATAGTTGCTACTCGGTGGATATCAGCATCTGTACCACTAACGATCAGAATATAATCGCCTTGCTGGATGCGTTCATTGTAGAATCGAGTTCGCTGATCAGGAATATTGAAGCGAGTAGAGTCAACGCGATCTGCTTGCAGTAGCGCTTCGCTATCACTCAAATTAATTCCCTTGAAGGCATCCCGGTGTTGGCGTTCTTTGTGAATTAAAGCAATTTGACTTAAGGAAAAACCCGCATTTCTTAAATCATTAATAGCAGCTTCTGCATTTTGTAACAGGGAAAAATAACCAATCGCATATTTATCAACAGCCACATCTTCACGAACAACCACATTCTCAGCTATAACATTCTTGGTTGGCTGTTTAACATCTGGTTGATCATAAACTTCAAACTCTTCAATCTTCCAGCGATGAAGAATTTCTCTAGCTCTAGCAATTTCTGACTCTGTCCCATCGATGATAACTAAATATTCTCCTCTTTCCACTCTTTCGTGATAAACTTTGGCTCTTTCTTCGGGAATTCCTAAACCAATCAAAGCACCAATTAAACCACCTGCTGCTGCACCAATACCAACACCAGCAAGAGTTGTAACTAAAGCAGTTGCTGTCGCTCCAGCCAACATAATTGGACCTATTCCCGGAATAGCTAAAGTTCCCAATCCCACTAATAAGCCAGTTATACCACCCACAACACCACCAGAAACTGCTCCCCTGGCTGCACCTTCTTCAGCCTGATTATCAACCTTCTCATGGACTTTATGACCAGCAATTTCGTCTCCGTCTTCTTGATGTTTAGCGATCACAGAAACTCTGTCCATCGGAAAACCTGAGTGTCTCAATTCATATAACGCCTGTTCAACATCATGGAGATTAGGAAATACGCCTACTCCACGCTTATGTACATTTGTGATCATATTTGATATTCCTCCAAACAACTATAAAAAATCATTTCCCAATGTGTTTAAGGCAATAACTCGTAAGCATTCAGTTATCATCTGTCAGTAGTTAGCTCAAACTGGATAGGAGTAAAAGCTTCTTGTCGATCAGCGTGGGTTTGTGAATCCGTTTTTTCTGGACACAAAGAAAACAGAAAGAAAATTTATCTACTTTTATCCACTCAATTCTTGTTTCTGCTGTTAGGCATAGGCTGAATGTTTACAATAGCCTTATCTATTAATACTTTTTTGGGCGTGAGATTCATCAATCTCCCGGAGTAAATTATATTTATGTCATTGGGTATAGATATCTCAATAGATATCTAAATAGTGTTATCTAAAAAACAGAAACAAATCAGTTTACACAATAAAATATGAACAAGAATTGAGAAAATGCAAATCGAGTAAACATACTGTTGTGATATTAATCACCTAAATTCTAATATAGTAGTCACTGTTACTTGATTAAATGAAAAGTTAATTTATAGTCAAGTAAATCATTTCCAAATTTATAAACTATTAAGTTATTACTTGGTGATTATGAGGAGTGGCGTTTATGCTGGAAAAACTATTATTAGCATCTATCTTAACATTTAGCTTCAGCCTATTTACAGATCCGGGCTGGTCTAATACCAAAAAAGACATGGCACAAGCTCCTTTATCTGAGCATGGAGTTCTTACATTAACTCAACTTAACAAAAATACAGAACTGAGATCAAATCCAAATCGGTAATAGAGACAAATACTGTGGTAAATTAGCTCAAATTACTCATATCATCGGTTCAGTATGAATCTAGGTTAAGTTACCATTGATTCCTGATTAAGATATATTATGGCACTGAGTATGAAAAGCCGAATTATTACCACAGTAGCATTTTTACTTACCATCAGCTTGCCATTGACCGCGCAAGCTTCAAACTATGAATACATAAAACAGTTATTAGCAACTAATAAATGTCCTAACTGCAACCTTCATAATGCTGGTTTAGTTATGGCTGACTTATCAGGAGCTAATTTAAGCGGTGCGAATCTCGCTGGTTCTAACCTCAGTCGTGCTAACTTGAGTGGTGCTGATTTACGGGGTGCAAACTTGACTGGTGCGAGTTTATTTGGGGTGAACTTAACTGGTGCTAAACTCAGTGGCGCAAATCTCACAGGTGCTGATTTGAGAAATACCTATTTAATGAATGTAGAATTAGCTGATGCTAACCTGAATGGTACAAACTTCCAAGGTGCAGTAGGTATACCCTTGCAAATTGCTAAACCAGAAGAATTTTATAGTTGGGGTGTAACAGCAGCAGAAAAAGGCAATCTTAAACCAGCTATTGATTATTTTAGTCAAGCGATCGCGCTCAAACCAGATTATGCAGGTGCGTACTTATCCCGTGGTGTAGCTAGTTACCAAACATTAGATAGAAAAAGCGCCTTAGAAGATGCCCAAATAGCAGCAAAGCTTTTTGAAGAGCAAAAAAATACGGAAGGATTACAAACAGCACAAGCTTTTATTTTGGAACTGAAAACACCATACACAGAAAACGTGAGAAGTGGTAAACCTAGTTTTATGGATTTTGTCGGGAGTTTGGGTTCGGTATTACTGCAATTTCTGCCTTTTTAGGAAATTGGAAATAGGAGATTTGGGGATTCAGTGATCAGTGAAATGACTAATAACTAATGACAAAACTTTGAGAGAATAATTATCTACAAAAATCGTAATCATCGGAACAAAGATAGATGCCAGAAAATTTAAAGAGTCAAGTAGTAACTCAGGGTGTACAGCGATCGCCTAATCGGGCTATGCTGCGGGCTGTTGGTTTCCAAGATGCAGATTTTAACAAAGCCATAGTCGGTATTGCCAATGGTTATAGCACCATCACCCCTTGTAACATGGGGATTAACAAATTAGCACAAAGGGCAGAGATAGGTGTAAAAACTGCTGGTGCAATGCCCCAAATATTCGGTACTATTACTATTAGTGATGGTATTTCCATGGGGACTGAAGGGATGAAATATTCCCTAGTGTCGCGGGAAGTAATCGCGGACTCCATTGAAACCGCCTGTACTGGACAAAGTATGGATGGGGTATTGGCCATTGGTGGTTGTGATAAAAATATGCCAGGGGCAATGTTAGCCATGGCACGGATGAATATCCCAGCTATCTTTGTTTATGGTGGAACAATTAAACCCGGTCACTACGATGGTAAAGATTTAACTGTTGTTAGTTCCTTTGAAGCCGTTGGCCAATACAGCGCCGGTAAAATTGACGAAAATGAACTTTTAGCAGTTGAACGCAGTGCTTGTCCTGGTGCTGGTTCTTGTGGGGGGATGTTCACAGCTAACACCATGTCTTCCGCTTTTGAAGCGATGGGAATGAGTTTACCCTATTCCTCGACCATGGCCGCAGAAGATGCCGAAAAAGCTGACAGTACGGAAAAATCCGCCTTTGTTTTAGTCGAAGCTATCCGTAAGCAGATATTACCCCGGCAGATCATCACCCGTAAATCTATCGAAAACGCCATATCTGTAATTATGGCGGTTGGTGGTTCTACCAATGCAGTTTTACATTTTTTGGCGATCGCTCGTGCTGCTGGTGTAGAACTAAATTTAGACGATTTTGAAACTATTCGCGGACGTGTACCAGTTTTGTGCGATTTGAAACCTAGTGGCAAGTATGTAGCCACAGACTTACACAAAGCTGGTGGTATTCCTCAAGTCATGAAAATGCTACTAACTCATGATTTACTACATGGTGACTGTCTGACTATCTCTGGACAAACTGTAGCCGAAGTTCTAGCAGATATCCCCGCAGAACCACGTAGCGATCAAGATGTAATTCGTCCTTGGGATCGTCCTATGTATGCCCAAGGACATTTAGCAATTCTCAAAGGCAATCTGGCTACTGAAGGTGCAGTTGCTAAGATTACAGGTGTGAAAAAACCTGCAATAACTGGACCTGCAAGAGTATTTGAATCTGAAGAATCTTGTTTAGATGCAATTTTGGCAGGGAAAATCAAAGCTGGTGATGTAATTATCATCCGTTACGAAGGACCCAAAGGTGGACCAGGGATGCGGGAAATGCTTGCTCCCACCTCAGCCATTATTGGTGCTGGTTTAGGCGATTCAGTCGGTTTAATTACTGATGGGCGCTTTTCTGGTGGTACTTATGGGATGGTAGTTGGACACGTCGCTCCAGAAGCCGCAGTGGGTGGTAATATCGCTTTAGTAGTAGAAGGTGACAGTATCACCATTGATGCTAATGCTCGACTATTGCAAATAAATGTATCAGATGCAGAATTAGTTAGTCGTCGTGCTAACTGGCAACCTCCCGCACCACGTTATACTAAGGGCGTGTTAGCCAAATATGCCAAACTGGTCGCTTCTAGTAGTGTCGGTGCAGTCACAGACTTAGATTTGTTTGCTAATTAGTTTTTAACAGAGATGAGTTTGTTTTCAAGCTCATCTCTTCATTTTTTGATTTAATCATGATTAAGAATTAGTTAAGTAAAATATAAAATATGGTTTCCGTAAGTATTCAGGTATAGCAATAGTTCATATCCAGATCCCCGACTTCTTTTGTTTATTGTGTCCATAAATGATAAATTGATCTCAGAAGTCGGGGATCTGATCGCCTCACCTGAATTCTTACTGGTTTCCAAAAAATATACCGAATGATAGATAGTAGTTATGACTAAAGATATATTGCTCCTGATAATTCAATGTAGTTTGATTAATTTTGATACCTAAAAAGCACAAAATTTTGATAATTGAGTGGATATCCAAAGTTTTTCTAGTATTTTGATCTAGGTTAAATTCCCATGACCAGAACACAGACTGATCATCTAAAACTTGATTTTATAGTTCGTAATCTTGCCTATAAACTCAGTATTACTACAGCCTTAATTGGTTTTGTGGTTTTACTAGGATGGATATTTAATTTGCCATTTTTGAAGAGTGTTCTGCCTGGATTAGTAACAATGAAAGTAAACACTGCTTTAAGTTTTTTTCTTAGTGGTATGTCTCTTTGGTTGTGGGATCAAAATCATCCCCAGAAAAAATCATATCTGCAATTAATCTCCCAGATATTAGCAGTAATCGTAGCGATAATTGGCTTATTAACACTCATTCAATATGGCTTTCATGTTAATTTAGGAATTGATCAACTGCTGATTAAAGAAGAAGAAAATGCTATCGCCACATCCTATGCTGGACGTATGGCACCAAATACAGCCCTCTGTTTTTTCTGGCTAGGTTTAGCCTTAATTTTGGCATGGTATAGGTTAACAAGCATTGCTCAAAGTTTAGCATTTGCTAGTTTTTTGATTGCTGTTTTGGGCTTAGTTGGCTATGTATTTAAAATTAGTAGTTTCTATCACTTAGAATCTTTTACTGGTATGGCCTTGCATACTAGCATTGCCTTTATATTATTGAGTTCAGGAATTTTACTAGCTAGTTCTCAACATGGCTGGATGCAGGAAGTAATGAGTCCTTATCTGGGAGGAATTATTGCTCGTAATCTCTTGCCTTTAGTCATCGCTATTCCCATTTTAACTTCAGGGTTATTTTTATCAGCTTATCGCAGTGATTTCATCCCTATGGAGTTAGGATTTGTGCTTCGAGTAATTATCAATATCCTTGTTCTTGGTGGAGTAGTTTGGTGGACTTCCAGATACTTAAATAATATAGACAAGAAATATCAAAATCTCCAACAAGCATTGCAAGAATATAATGATAATTTAGAAGCCAAAGTATATGAGCGGACACATCAATTAGAGTGTGCAAATCAGGCATTAATAGAAAGCCGTCATCAGTTATCGAATCTGATTAATACCTTACCCGGAATTGTTTTTTCCCGCAGTTTTAATCATAATTGGTCAATTGATAGTGTCAGTGATGGTTATTTTTTTATTATCGGTGAATGCAAAAAAGAACTATGCCAAAGTGAGCAAAAATGCTCATTACAAAATTTGATTGTGCGAGAAGATTTACCGAAAATTGTCGCGGCAATTCAAACAGCTATCAATAATAAAACTGCCTATGAGGTAGAGTATCGCATTCATACTTCTTGCGGTCACAAAAAATGGTTGTGGGAAAAAGGCATAGAAACATCAATTGATGGAAACTCGCAAACCATTCAAGGATTTATCACTGAAATTACATCCTTAAAAGAAACAGAAGAAGCACTCAGGGAGAGTGAGGCCAAGTTTCGGGAAATAGCCGAAAATATTCGTGAAGTCTTTCATATCAACTCTGCTGATCTGAGCGAGTTAATATATATCAGCCCTGGCTATGAAATAATATGGGGAAAAAGTTGTGAAAGTGTATACCAAAAACCAGAATCTTGGGGTGAGTCCATGCACCCAGATGATCGCGATCGCCTCTTTGCTGCTTGCGAGCGTTTGATTCAGGGAAAACCTCTGGAAGAAGAATATCGGATCATTCGTCCTGATGGTGATATTCGCTGGATTTCTGCCCGTGTTTTTCCTGTTTATAGTCAATCTGGGCAAATATTACGTCATGTAGGCATAGCTGCGGATATCACAAATCGCAAACAAGCGGAATTAGAAATTAGGCAACTGAATGAGGAACTGGAGGAACGAGTGCAGCAGCGTACCGCCCAACTTACAGCCATTAACAAAGAACTAGAAGCCTTTTCTTACTCAGTTTCCCATGACCTCCGCGCCCCTTTACGTGGGATAGATGGTTTTAGTAGGACATTGCTGGAGCGTTACACAGATCAATTAGATGATCGAGGTCAACATTATTTAACTCGGATTAGGGCTGGAACACAGCGCATGGGGGAGCTAATTGATGATTTGCTGCAACTTTCACGAGTCACACGTTCCCAAATGCAGCTTACTCATGTTAACCTCAGTGCGATCGCCCAAGAAATAGCTGAACAACTGAATGAAAGTGAACCAGTACGACAGGTTGAATGGCTGATTTCTCCTGATCTGATTGTTCAAGGTGATTACCAACTATTAAGAATTGTCATGGAAAACCTACTAAATAACGCTTGGAAGTTTACATCTAAAAAAACACAGGCAACAATTGAACTAACCTCTCTGAACTCTGAGAGTAAAGAAAGTGATTACTTAACCTACATAATCAGAGATAACGGAGTTGGTTTTGATCAAACTTATGCAAATAAGCTGTTTCAAGCTTTTCAACGCCTTCACTCTGTCGAAGAATTCCCAGGAACAGGCATTGGTTTAGCCACTGTGCAACGAATTATTAACCGTCATGGTGGTGATGTGTGGGCAAGTGCAGTAGTTGATGAAGGTGCAACTTTTTATTTCACCCTACAAAGTTAGTTTTTGTGTTAAAAAAAGGAGAATGGTTTGTATAAACTATTTGTCTTTCAACCATTATGCTTCAAAAATCAACCTTGTTAATTGTTGAGGATAACCCTGATGATGTAGAGTTAACATTGCTTGCATTTGAGCAAACTGGGCTGAAAAAAAACGTCGTAATTGCTAGAGACGGCGTTGAAGCAATAAATTATCTATTTGCAGACAATAGATTAGAAACCCTACCTGATTTAATTTTGCTAGATTTGCAGCTACCCCGTATCAGCGGTTTAGAAGTTCTTCGGCAAATTAGAGCTAATGATCGAACTAAGTTGTTACCTATTGTGATTCTGACGACCTCTCTGGAAGAGAGTGATCGACTACAAGGCTATGGTTTGGGCTGTAACAGTTATATTCGCAAACCTGTGGATTATGACCAGTTTGTGAATGCTATGAAACAGATAGGCAGGTATTGGTTAGTTCTCAACAATCCTCCTCCCATAACCCCATAACATAATATTTATTTATGAAATCTCAACTCAGGATTCTCATTGTTGAAGACAACTTAGATGATGCTGAATTAATAGTCTTGGAACTAGAAGCAGCAAATTATCATGTAGTTTACAAACAAGTTGATACTGCTGAAGCAATGACAGATGCGCTAGATTTTGAAGAATGGGATGTAATTTTAACAGACTATTTCATGCCCCAATTTAGTGCTGTGGCTGCCCTTGATTTATTTAAACAACGGAAATTAGATACTCCTTTTATTGTGGTATCCGGTTCTATTGGTGAAGAAATAGCAGTTAAATTAATGAGAAATGGCGCTCATGATTATTTACTCAAGCATAATTTAACTAGACTAGCGCCAGTTATAGAAAGGGAATTACGGGAAGCCAAGGTAAGATGTGAACGCAAACAAGCATTGGAAAAGGTACATTTTTTAGCATTTTATGATCAATTAACCGGCTTACCTAATCGCCATGCTTTCCTAAATTTTCTGCAAAAAAATATAGATAATGCTGTTAAATTTGCAGTAGTATTTATAGATATTGATCAGTATCGTCAAATTAAATATGGTTTTGGGCATCTTAAAAGTGAACAACTATTAATTGAACTAGGAAAACGGCTACAAACAAACTTAGCTTCTGGTGACTTTTTAGCCAGAGTTGGCAAGGATGAATTTGCATTAATCCTCACTAATCTTAATCATGTAGATGAGATAGCAACTATCACAACCGAACTGCATCAACTGATAGATCCGCCGTTTGATTTAGAAGGTTTTGTAATTTATGCCTCAATTACAATTGGGATAGTAGACTATCGGGCTAATTTTCATGAACCAGAAGAGTTTTTGCGGGCAGCGGAAATTGCCAATTACAATGCTAAGGAACAGGGATTACAATATCCCACTGTTGTCTACAAACACAGTATGCAGACAGCAGCTTTAGAACGATTACAGATGGAAACTGAACTGAGACGAGCAATTAGTGATCAGCAATTAGAACTTTTTTATCAGCCAATTGTAGACTTAAATATTTATCAAGCGGCGGGATTTGAAGCTTTAATTCGTTGGAAACATCCCCAACAGGGATGGATTTCACCAGCTACATTTATTCCTTTAGCGGAACAAACTGGGCTAATTATTCCCCTGGGTGAATCGATTTTAAAAACAGCTTGTCGTCAGATGACTATCTGGCAAGATCAGTTTTTGGATCATCTACCTCTGAGTTTGTCGGTAAATATTTCAGGTGTACAGTTAAATGAACCAGATGTTGTTCCTCATATTATTCATCAATATCAGTGTCTTGGTTTACATCATGTCACTCTCAAATTAGAAATTACAGAGAGTGCGCTGATGAATAATACACAGAAAATTATTACTTGTTTACAGGAGTTTCGCGCCGCAGGTATCCAAATTTGTATTGATGATTTTGGTACTGGTTATTCTTCTCTGTCTTATTTACGAGATTTGCCTATTGATATTTTGAAAATTGATCGCTCTTTTATCTCCCGCATAGAAGACGAAAAAAATCTAGGCATTGTGACAGCAATTATTACTTTAGCCAACACACTAGGTTTAGATGTGATTGCTGAAGGTGTGGAAACAATTTCACAAATGCAACTTTTGCGATCGCTCGGATGCAAATATGGACAAGGTTATTTATTTTCTAAAGCAATGCCACCTTATCTGATTGAGGATTGGTTGCAAAAAACAAAAACAGAAATAAGTTTTGAGCAAAAATTAGATTATCAAATAACTCCCCAATCTGTTTATTGTTAGTGCAAATGTTCATTAATCACAGATTTCCAACTTATTTGATAAATTGGGAATTTGTGCCTTTATATATTCACAAAAACAATAGGATGATGATATGGAATTGCCCATTAATACAAACCTGGAGGAAGCAGTTTGGCCAAGCTGGCAAACAATAAAAGATAATGTTAACTCTTGGAAAAAATCAGCGCAAGAATTTGAGCAGTCTTTCAAAAAAACAGCAGAGCAAACCACTGATAGGGCAATTAATACTATCACAAATACTTTAGATCAAGCTGAAGATTCTTTAGGAAATAGTTGGCAAGCAGTTACAGAAATTAAGAATAATACATCAGGAGCAGTTGAAAATGCTATTAATGCCTATCTGCAAGATTTGGTAAGCGAACATCCTGCATTTGCACAATTTTTGCAAATTTTCAGTTGGATAATTAATCACCCCATTATTAGTGTAGTTATTCTACTGTTGATAATTGCCTTGATTTTTAGCATTATTAAAGGAATTGTCCGTTTAATTGAAACCGCTAGTTGGTCACTGTTAAAAGTTCCCTTCCAGTTATTAAGAGTTTTAATTACAACAAGTTTTTTATCCTTAAATAAAGCGGTTAAAGGCAACCCAAAATTTACAGATGTAGATACCATTATTTCTGATGATAAACAAAAAAGATTATTAGAAATTTCTCAGCGTTTAGAATTAATTCATCAGGAACAGAAACAGCTTTTACAAGAAGCAGCTAAATTAATAGATTTAGACAAATGATACAGCAGAATTCAGACCAATGACGAACTAGCAATTACTAATTTATTAATAATGTCATCTTCCTGTCCAGATAGAGATTTAGCAAAGCGTTCTGCTAAAGGTGGAACAAAAACAAAAGGACTGCTAAAACCAGAAAAAATATGAATATTTTCAACTTTGGGAATAGCACCAATTAAAGGTAATTTATCTGAAGTAAATGCTACTAAACAATGATGCCAATTCCCCCGCAAATTGCCCAAAGCTGGTAATATGTGCGTGATACTTGTTCGCAACCACTTTTCACTTTCTGCTGGGTTAATTTGGGTATGAGGATCTGTGAGAATGCGGCTAATTTGACCTAAACGCAAACTGCCATCAAGAAACTGTACTGCACCTACATCTAAAATTGGTGGTACTAGTTCACCAAATTGATCCCATAATTGATCGACTTGAGTTGATGCAGTTTCTAATTGCAAGCGTTGTAAATTAGCTGATGTTACTAAAGTGCGTAACCGCAGATCCACAGATGGAATTTCAATTATTTCTGCATGAGAAAAATAGATTTTAATGGGAATACCAGCCGATTTTAGGAATTTTCGACTCATTCCACCAGCACAAATGACTATCTTGTCACTGTAGAAGGTTGAGGTAGTTGTTTTCACACCTCTAAAACTTTTCTCACCAGGAATAATTTGTATAGGTTCTAATACTTGATTAAACTGTATTTCTCCCCCCAGACGCAGAAAGGATTGAATGTATGCTTGTGTGATTTTTTCTGGGTGGACATGACCATGTTTGATAGTTAAAGCACCAGATATGGCATTTTTATTGAGCAGAGGTTCTAAATCACAAGCTTCTTGAATACTTAATAGCTGGGGTGGTGTGGTAAGATGAGAATAGGATGCAACGGCTACCTGTGGATCAGTACCATTAGCGATAGTTAGTAATAAATCTAATTCACGAAATTGGATATCAGCATCTAATTCTTGGGTGAGGATTTGATAACGAGCGATCGCTTCTTGACACAGTTGGTGTGCAATTGGTGTTGTACCAGACCAATAAGCAATCCCACCATAACTATAGCGAGTAGCATTTTCTGGTGTTTTGTTTTGTTCTAACAACAGTACAGAAAAGCCGATTTTTGCCAGTTCATAAGCAAGTGCAGCACCTGTAATTCCAGCACCAACTACAATCCAATCATACACTTTCATAAATAATACAATTTGACTATGAATATTCGTCCTGAAAATATCGTAGATTATCCAACTATAACAGAAGTAAATACACTAGCTTTTGGCGGCGAAAAAGAAGCTAAACTTGTCCAAATCATTCGTTCATCTAACGGATATATACCCGAACTTTCTTTAGTTGCAGAAATTGAAAATACTGTAGTTGGTTATATAATGTTTAGCTATATTGACTTGGTAGGTGCAGAACAACTACCAGTATTGAGTTTAGCACCGCTGGCCGTTCATCCAGAATTACAAAACCAAGGTATAGGTAGCGCACTACTAAAAGCAGGATTAGAATGGG
>NZ_JAYGHA010000010.1:0-21909 GCF_034931405.1 Anabaena sp. UHCC 0451
CGATCAACACTTACAAGCTGGTAGGACTTTGACAGAAGCTGAAGTTAAGGAGATAGCTTCATCAGTTTTGGAGATTCTCGTGTATCTCCATGGATTACATCCACCAGTGATCCATCGTGACATTAAGCCTAGCAATATTTTGTTAGCAGAGCGGTCTGGCAATAGTGCAGGTCAAGTCTATCTCATAGATTTTGGTTCAGTTCAAACCGTTTTATCCGCAGAAACAGGGACAAGAACCGTTGTCGGGACTTATGGATATATGCCACAAGAACAATTTGGTGGCCGCACCGTTCCCGCTTCTGACCTCTATAGTTTAGGTGCAACTCTGATTTATTTGGTCACGGGTATTCAACCAGCGGACTTACCACAAAAAGATTTTCGCATTCAATTTGAGCAAGTTGCTAACCTCAGTCCTAACTTAACTAACTGGTTAAAGCGAATGATAGAACCAGATTTAGCAAAGCGGTTTTCATCAGCAATTCAAGCACTCACAGCTTTAAAACAACCAGAATACACAGATATTACAGCTTTAACTGTTGGCAAACCAGCAGGTAGTAAAATTCAACTTACTAAAAATGAAGACACTTTAGAAATTATTATTCCCCCGGTTGGCTTTCAACCGTCAATGGTATTCCTGAGTTTATTTGCAATTGCCTGGAATTCATTTATTTTATTTTGGACTATTGGCGCTCTCGCTGCACCTTTTCCGATCAACGTCCCCTTTGCTTTGTTTTCACTGCCTTTTTGGGGTGCGGGTTTTTCTATGATTTATGGTGTATTATTTAGTCTATTTGGTAGTATTCAACTGTGTATAGATAGTCAGCAAATTGCCTTTATCCATAAGTTATGGGGATTTAAAATTCGTCGTACTCGTTCAGCCCCTAGAGATAGTATTACTAAATTGGTTTATATTCCTAAACACTTGACTAAAGATTCTGATGGTGACAGAACTCAAGTACCAGCACAATTAGAGATTTGGGCAGGAGTAACAAAATTTTCACTTGATGTTAATGTTGGGCTAATTAAATCTGAAGCAGAATTAGAATGGTTAGCTAGAGAATTAAGTGATTGGTTAAATATAGAAATTACGAGTTAGAGGATGTTTGAAAAAGAGAATTGGGAACGTCAATCTTTCAGTTAATTATAATTTTATCTAAGCAAAATCTGGTGAACATTTTGCATTATTAGGAAGTCGGAAGATGGTTGAGGAACTAAATACTATTCCTAATTTTGTTTGGTAATTCCAGTTAACTACACTAGCATTTAAGTCAGCTTCTTGAATACCTTTTTCTCCTCCTGAACCTGGGAGAATAATTAGTTGTTGAGGGGGCGACAAGCAAGGTAAAACCAAGACAGACAAAGGGTTTGAGATGATAGACCCCCTGAAAAAATCTGGTGCTTATTGACAATGATGTGAGGTTATTAAGCAGATATCTAGAGGGTGCAGTTTGATGGTAAAAAAGAATGGTCTCGTCAAAATAACAAGACCACAAAAATAAATGCTACCATCATTTTATCAAGAAATCCTCGAAAAATACCTGACTCATAGACAGTTAATCACCCTAAAAATGCTGGTATGGGTGCTTCAAACACAAAAGGAAGTCAGAATAGAAAGATTGGCTGCTAATCTACCGTTACCAATACAAGAAAATAGCCGTCGTCGTCATATACAAAGATTTTTGAACTCTAATAAGTTGAGTGTAGTGTTGTTATGGTTTCCAATTATTTCAGCCATTTTAGCACGATTCTTTAAACCGCTCTCCCAATTGGTTATTGCCATAGACAGAACCCAATGGAAAGATAACAATATTCTGATGGTAAGTGTAATTTATAAAAAAAGAGCATTACCAATATATTGGTGTCTGCTAGATAAAGAAGGTTGTAGTAACCTTCAAGAACAACAGAAAGTATTACGTCCGGTAATTAGGTTATTGAAAAATTATCAATTAGTCATTATTGGCGATAGGGAATTTCATGGTGCTGAGTTAAGGAAATGGTTACATAGTCAGGGTTTGAAGTATATCTTCAGACAGAAAAAAGATACCACATTTCGAGAGAAAAGACAAAAATTCCAACCATTGAGTACAATTCCAATTTATCCGGGAGGTCGGAGATTTTATGAAAATGTTAATCTCACACAGGAGAAAGGTTTTGGTAGTTGTAATTTAGCCGTTTATTGGAAACGGAAGTATCGTGGTAAGCAAGAATTAGAACCTTGGTATTTATCAACTAATCTCACAGATATATCAACTACTATCAAAATATATGGTCAACGTTTTGGGATTGAAGCGATGTTTAAAGATTGTAAAACTGGAGGTTATAATTTAGAAGGTTCTCAGGCTTCTCCCGATAGACTTGTGCGGATAATTTTATTGATTGCTTTAGCAATGACTTCTGCATGGTTACAGGGTAAAAAAACTCAATCTCAAAGAAAACAATCTTATGTTTGTCGGATGAGTGAAAATAAAAGAACTAGAAAAAGACATAGTGATTTTTGGATAGGTTTGTATGGTTCTAGTTGGATAGTTTCTATGAATGGGTGTCAAGAATTGGTCTTGGAAATGATGGCATCTGTTCGCAATAAGATGCCATTTTATCGGCAGGGTATGAGGGCTGTAATGCTTATCCAGCAACCTCTTTAGCTCCTTTGTCGCCCCCTCAAAATTAGTTGTCCTGTTGCGGTTAGTTCTAGGTTTAAGTCTTTATTATCGGTACAGAGTTGGTAAAACTGATCGTCTGTAAGGTGAATAATCGGATCTAGGTTTAAGGTGACGGTATTCATGCGAGATTATTAGTGCAATTGTTCTGGTTTAAATTTTTCAAAATCAACCATTTAGTCCTCTTCATCATCACCAAAATCAGGTTCAATACCAAGAGCGCGTAATTGTGCTGCTAATCTTTCTGCTCGTATTCTTTCTTTATTTGCGCGTTGTTTTTCTCGCTCCCCTTGTTTTCTTTCCCGTTCTGCCGGTGTGAGAACCCAGTTACCCGAACCATCATACCAGCGTAACCACTGCCGTTCAATGCCTTGATAGACACCTTGCCACAGTCCCAAACCTAATTCAATATCATTTAGCCATACACGCAGTTGATTGATTTCCAATTCAGCATAACTACTTCCCTGTAACTGAAATGCTCTTAACTGGTCAGTGTAACGGTCAAAAACTATATAATAGGGTACTCTTAAAACTCGTTCGTAAACTTCCCATTTAGTTGGAGGTTGACTAGCATCTCGTAAGGTTCTCCCTAAATCTTCTTTTTCTGTTCCTGGTGAAATAAATTCTACCACTACAAAAGGATTAACGCCTTCTTGCCAAACTACATAACTCAGCCGCAGTTCTTTTTGTGCATACAACCTGGGGACATCAACGACAGCAAACCAGTCAGGGCGTTTATACCATAATGGATGATGAACATCGTAGTAAAGATTTAAGTCTGTGGCGATAAATACCTGATTTTCTGGGAAGTTTGACGGACAAAAAGTTTCCCGCAATAACTGGGGTTGTAAAAGATGAAATTCGTCTGGCAAACCGGGTTCCTCTGGATCTTCGCTAGGTAAATCATACATTGTTGGTAGGAATTCCTTAGCCGGACGCGGTGGGTCTGTTTGATACATAACGGCTGCAAAAAAGAAATGTCAACTTCACTCTATGCTTGTTTTAATTCTTGATATTGCAATAAATCCAGTGCTAACCTTATTACTTGAGAACTAGATTTACACACTTTAATAATTTTGTAGTTATCAACAAACTCTACTTATGGTGCTGGTATCGAGAAATTAAAAATTATTTTTAATTTTTTAGATTTAAGTGTTAAAATTTAGTGATATTACATTAGCAAAAAACCACGCTCCGATATTTATTAGGGCGCTGGTCTAATTTGTTCAATGTATGTTTGTTTTAATTTAAACTCACAAGGAGAAAATTATGATACTGAAGAAAATTGGTATGCTGGAACTGTTGCTAGTTATACTAGCTTTACTTGTTGTTGCCTTTATTTTTCAAAAGTCAGATTCCCTAGCTACAACGATTTTGGCTATCGTTGAAAGGTTAAAATAAGACCAATAAACAGCGTAAAACGTAAGTTACTGCAAATAACTTCGTGATGAATAAGAATTAGGGTAGATTTTCGCAGTCTGCCCTTTTTTCATTTGATATATATATCATATCAACCTTCTCTACCGTCGTCAAGTCTTACTTACAGGAGTTTTTAGATTATCGTAACGAGTTTTCCTCGTTCCTAGTCTCTGACTAGGAATGCAGTTGATGAGGCTCTGCCTCAAGTACCAGCACAAAATCGGGTAAAATGGCTTGTATTCTGGGTTTGGAGGCAGAGCCTCCTGGTAGGCATTCCCAGCCGGAGTCTGGGAACGAGCAATTTATCTACGGTTTAATTCCATTCTAAAACAAGTAAAATAACTGAAATAAAACATGGTTAATATGTACGAATGTGCATACAATATATTTAAATGTCGTATCAGTGGGATAGAGATAAAGCAGCAGCCAATTTTCGTAAACACGGGATTGATTTTGCTGATGCAGTATCAGTTTTTTCAGATGATTTAGCAACTACCATCACAGATGAGCGTTTTGATGAAGAAAGATTTATCACTATTGGAATGGATGCCTTTGGTCAAATTTTAGTAGTTGTGTATACATGGCGTGATGATGAGATTAGATTAATTTCTGCTCGCAAAGCCACAAATTATGAGCAAAGACAATATCAGGAAGAATAAACTATGGAAACTGAGTATAATTTTAGTCAAGGTAAACGGGGTGCAATTGAACCCACACCACCGGGAAAAACTCGGATTACAATTCGCCTAGATGATGAAATACTGGCATGGTTTCGTGAGCAAGTACACCAAGCAGGTGGGGGAAATTACCAAACATTGATTAATGATGCTTTACTTGATTATATTCAACAACGCCGTGAACCATTAGAAGCAACGCTACGGCGAGTATTACGAGAAGAATTAGGCCAAATGGGTAAATAAATTACCCCTCCACGAAACAGCGGGGAGGGGCTAAGAGGTAAGGTATTAATAATAACTCGCGGATTTGCGATAATGTACCGCTGTGACAGCATCTTGATTTAACACTTTCCCATCATTAACAGTCGCATAAACCAACCAATGATCACCGGCTTCCATACGACTTTGGACAGAACATTCTAGATAAGCTAAAGCACCAGAGAGAATTACACCGCCATTACTAGCTTCTTCTGTTTCCAAACCCGCAAATCTATCTTGTCCAGGGGTGTAAACCTTCATAAAATGCTTGCGTATTTCCCGACCTTCAGCCAAGATATTAACTACAAATTGATTACCAGTATAAGTCATGGTTTCCATCGCCCGATCTTTAGCAACTGCAATAGTTAACCCAGGAGGATTAAAGCTGGCTTGTGTCACCCAAGATGCTAACATTCCCGTTTTGACTTCCCCTTGAGTAGCGGTGACAACACACAGAGAACCGACAATACGACCTACAGCTTGTTCGACATTAGTCGCAGGTTGTTTAGCTACAACAGTTTTTTTGGCTGCTTTTTTCAATGCTTGAGCAAAATCTGTACCTGCTTCTTCGCAGGTTTGTAAAGTGACTTCATTGGGTTTGAACTTGACGCGGATGGTTTCAAAACCAAATCTGTAACCTGCATCTTTAAGTTTGCTTTCTATTAAATCAACGGCTTCTCCACTCCAACCAAAAGAACCAAAAACACCTGCTAATTTATTGTTAGTTGCTGTTGATAAAACAATACCTAAAGCGGTTTGGACTGGTGTGGGTGCGTGTCCTCCTAATGTGGGAGAACCAATCACAAAACCTGCTGATTTTTCAATTGCGGTTTTGATTTCTTCCGGGTCAGCAAATTCGCAGTTAATTGATTCTACACTCACACCTGCTTTAGTTATACCACGAGCGATCGCACCAGCTAAAGTTGCAGTATTTCCATAGGCGGAAGCATAAATCAAAGCTACGCTCATTTCTGCGTTAGTTTGTTGCTTAATCCATTCCCGATAAGAGTGATTAAGTTCCTGTAAAGCGTATCTTACCAATGGACCGTGACCAGTGGCATACAACCTCACCGGCAAATCTGCTAATTTATCCAAAGCGGTTTCTGCTTGTCTAGCATGGGGAGCAAATAAACAATCGAAATAATAACGGCGATCTTCGTTAAATACTTCCCAACCTTCATCAAATACTTGATCACCACAAATGTGCGCTCCGAATAACTTATCAGAAAATAAGATTTCTGTTTGGGAATCATAAGTGCAAAGTGCATCTGCATAACGGGGGTTAGGTGTAGGAATAAACTGCAAATGATGACCTTTACCTAAATCTAAAGTTTCATCTCCCCGCATTACCAAAATTGGTAAATCCTGACTTTCCAATGCTGCTTTTAAATTTATCGCCCCTGGATTTGAACAAACAAAAGTAATTTGTGGGGCAATTTCTAGTAAAGCTTTTAATGTTGCAGCCCGGTTAGGATTGACGTGACCAAGAATTACATAATCAACTGCTTTAATATCAATCCGTTTTTGTAAAGCATCTAAATAAATCTGCGTAAAAGTTTCCCCAGGTGGGTCAATAATGGCGATTTTATCACCTTGAATTAAAAAAGAATTAGCTGTTGTGCCTTTAGCTAAAGCATATTCTATTTCAAATCGTAATCTTGTCCAACTGCGCGATCGCAATATTGTTATATCTGTACCAATGGGCAATATTTGCACATCACGGGGTTTAGTATTTTCTGACATAAATGTAATCTCCTATTGTCATTTTTTAATGTTATTGTGTTGGAAAAAATTTGAGTCTTTTAGTTGAATATCTCCCAGGAATAGAGAATAATAAATTGGATCTTTCAGGTTTAAATATTATTTTTGCTGATCCAACCAGTTGCTTAAATCTTCTAATGATTGAAGATCCAAAATTGCATCTGCTAAATTCTCTATTTGTGTGGGAGATAAATTATTAATTCTACTTTCTACAGTAGCATCAATATTCTGAAATTTTCGCTTGAGTTGTCTTTTAACAATTTTTTGCTCCCCCTGTACAATTCCTTTTTCCATCCAACTGGTAACAATTTCCATAACTTGTTCCTCTTCCACTAAGTTAGCTTGTTTGAGTTCGGTGTTGAATTGTTCTTCTTCAGTTGCATCTAACTTTAGGTATGTGTCAATAAAACCAGAAATTAATTGCATTTTAGCAGGATTTAACTGCAATGTGACTAACATTCTTAAACATTCTATTTTTACTCGGACTCTTTCTGCTGGTGTAAAGTCCATTTTTGACATTAATGCTGCTGCTACAGGGTTTTTATGATTTAAAAAGTCTCGCCATTTGAGGTTATTGAGTTGAATAGCATGGTAATTAAATTCTAGAATTTTTCTATTTGGGAAATTGACTGAATATTGGCTTTTTTCTGGGCGTTTTGGTTCGTCGTAGGAAAAAATAACTATGGGAAATATAGGCAACAAGTATTTAGCATCTAACCGGGCAAAATAGTGAAACAAGTGAAACATCCGCCGTTCAATTTCTTTTTGATTATAAGCCTGGTTCTCTATATGAACAAGAAAATAACGATCTTCTCCACTCCATTTTACTTGCGCTAATATATCTATTTTTCTTTTTTCACCTGCGGTAACATCTGTAAATATTTCTTCTGGTAAAAATGTGAGACTGTCTTTATCTACATAATCTAAAACTTCTGGCAAAAACAGTTCTATAAATTCCCAAAAGAATGTTTGGATCAATTCTTTGAATAGTCTCTCATGATCTATCATTTGTATTTTTAGTAATGACTATTTACACTTATAGTATGATCACCGTGATATTGACATCTCTGTATATGAAAGAATACAATATGGATGACTACGGAGTCGCTACAGACAAGCAAATTAATCGGACTCAGAAAATCATGATCAGCAGTAATTTTCAAAAAATGGGGGGGTAGTTGCTTCCCTGGCAAGCATTCTAGCCTTTTCTAGCTCTGCACAGGCACTCACTACCTTATGGGGTAACTATTCATCTACAAATGACGGTGGAAGCATTAGCATGTTTCCAACTACTTCAATAGCCGTTGGATTTACTTTACCCACAGGTAGTAACTACACTCTAAATAGCATTGACTTTCGTCTCAGGAACTACAATACTAGTACGGGTGATGTGGCACTAATACAAATCTATAGGGATTCTGGCAAAACTAGCAGCAATCCCCTTGGTGCAACTCTTGAGTCAGTGACGTTTAATAATCCTAACTCTAGTAGTGATGCAGTCGGGAACTTTAACTTCATCCCAACTACCACTTTCACCTTTTTGGCAGATACACGCTATTGGCTTTTGGTGAATGCTAGTGCTGGTGATGATAATTGGATGAGGAATCAACCAAGTGTTACGCCCACTGGAATTAGTGGTATGACTAGCAATGGCTATCAACTTACTGCTAATACTGGTTCAACCTATGCTCCGTGGACTCTCCAATACTCTTTCCAAATTAACGCTACTGAAGTTCCATCCACTCCTGTTCCCTTTGAGTTTAGTCATCAGGCTAGTTTAGCGATTTTGGGAGGTGCTTGGTTGGTGCGTAGAGGGTTGAAGAAGAAGTCTGCTGGGAAGATTTTGGTAAAGTCGGTTAATTCTTGATTTTGCAGAGTTAATCTCAACCAAACTATCTCTGAAACTCTAATTTCTCTGCGTTCTCTGCGTCCTCTGCGGTTCGATTTTTTAGCAAGGTGGGTATTACCCACCCTACTGTCACCTGTCACCTTAATAGTGGTTTCCTACCTTCCGGTGGTGAACTGCTGTAAGTGCTTCAGGTTTAGATACTCTACCCGCATAAACCGTACTATACACCGCCCAATGATCGCCACAGTCCATTCTGCTGACTACTTCGCATTCCATGTAAGCTAAAGCATCACCTAAAATGGGCGCTCCATTTTCTGCTGGTTGGGTTTTTATTCCTTCAAAACGATCTGCACCGGGAGCGAACCGTTTTAAGAAGTGTTTCATTAATGGTTGATAGTTGTCCTCTTCTAATACATTGAGAATAAAGCGATCGCCTACTTGCATAAGTGATTCAATCGCCCGATCTTTAGCTACTGCAATGGAAAATCCCAAGGGTTTAAAACTAGCTTGACTCACCCAAGAAGCTAACATGGCGCTGGATACATCGCCTTTTTTAGCTGTGATGATATATAAACCGCCGCTAATTCTCCCCAAGGCTTTATCTAAGTCAGCACCGAGAGATTTCATGGCTTTGATGCTTTTATCTCTTGTTACCCATTGACCTAAATCAGTTCCCGCTTCTTCGCATTTTTTGTAAATGTTTTCTGTCGGTGTTTCCCGAATTTCAATGACAGGGAAAGCAACATTTAAACCCGCAGCCCGGAATTGATTTAATAATGGGTAGGTGGGTTCATCATTTCCACCACCAGTTTCAAAAATACCGATCGCTTGTTTTTCTTTGGCAGAACCTAAAACCGTGCTAAGTGCAGCTTGAATAGTAGGGTTTTCCGTGGCTGGTGACATCCCCACAACTAGTCCTGTACAGCGTCCTACAAGCTCCCGTAACTCTTGTAAATCGACTGCTCCACCCAAATCGACCATTTCCACGGCTACGCCTGTTTTAACGATACCGTTGGTGATTGATTGAGCTAGGCGATCGCTAAATCCATACTCGGAAATATAAAATACACCAACAGTTGTTTCTGCTTTGGTTTGGTTTTGACTCCAATTGCGGTAACGTCCAGTTAATTCTTCAACATTGTGATATAATAACGGACCATGACCTGTAGCAATCATTTTGATGGTTTTCAACTCTCCCATCCGCTTCATTGCAGAAAGCACAGAACGGGCATTAGGACCCATCAAGCAATCATAGTAATATTGAAAATCTTTTTCAATTGCTGCTAAATCGTCATCAAATGTACTCTCTGTGCAGTAATGCAACCCAAAAGCATCACAGGTAAACAGGGTTTGGGTTTGGTGGTCAAAGCTGAAAATAGTATCAGGCCAGTGTAAATTAGGCGCAATTACAAATTCAAACTCGTGACCATTACCGAGATCCAAGCGATCGCCATTTTTGACAATACGCCGTTTAAAAGGCCGATGTACCAAATCTTCTAAAAATTGAATTGCTACCTTAGAACCTACCACAGTTATCTCAGGAGCTTTATTCAGCAAATCTTTAACTAAGCCACTGTGGTCTGGTTCTGTGTGGCTGATAATTAAATAATCAATATCTTGCGGATTGATTAAACCCGTGAGTGTATCAAAATATAGCTGACGAAATTTTTCGTGAGATGTATCAACTAAGGCTGTTTGCTCACCACGGATTAAAAATGAGTTATATGTTGTACCGTTTTGCAGACCAAACTCAATATCAAAGCGATCGCGATCCCAGTCCAAAGAACGAATCGCCGTTGTATCCTGAGCAATTTCTACAGTCTGTATGGTGAGCCGTTTTTCAGGGGACAGGCTTCCCTGTCCATCATGCTTATCGGTGAGCAATACCATAACTCCCCTCCTTGACAAAATGAGTATTTATTCCTCTGGCTTTATTGTGGCACGGCTTGAATATGAATATTTATTAAAATATATAATCAATGACTTAAAAAAGTTAAACGTGTGAAACAAAATACCCAGCAACAACACACAGACAATCTTTGGCTAGGATTAATGATTGGCAATTCCCGCTTACATTGGGCGTTATTTGTGGACAATGACCTCAATTCAGCTTGGGATACAGCGCATCTATCAGAATTTGATATGCAAAGGTTAGCTAAAACAAATACTCTTCCTCTTTCACCATCTTCCTCTCGTCCCATCTTCCTCTCTTCCAACTTCCCCATGACTCTGGTTTTAGCTTCCGTAGTTCCTAATCAAACAAAACTTTGGCAAACTTACCCGAATGCTCGCTTAATTACCTTAAATCACATCCCTGTCAAGGGTATGTATCGCACATTAGGAATTGATCGCGCCCTGGCTTTATATGGTGCAGGAAAAACTTATGGATTTCCCATTTTAGTCATTGATGCCGGCACGGCTGTTACTTTCACAGGTATAGATGCAAATAAACGTTTAGTTGGTGGGGCAATTTTGCCGGGATTAAGTCTACAGTTTACCAGTTTGGGGCAAAATACAGGACAATTACCATTATTAGAAACAAATGTAATTACCGCTTTACCTCCACGTTTTGCCATCAATACAAACGAAGCAATTCAAAGTGGAATAATTTACAGTTTATTAGCAGGAATTAAGGATTTTATTGATAATTGGTTATCGTTATTTCCTGAAAGTAAAATAGCAATTACCGGCGGTGATAGTAATTTATTAAAAACCCATCTACAAACACAGTTTCCAGAACTAGAAGAAAAGTTAGTCTTAGAAAAAAATTTGATTTTTTGGGGAATGAGGGAAATATTTATGGTGAATCGGCAGTAGATAATATTGCTTAATGATTGATTGATTAATATATACTAATTTATCTGAATTAGGATATCCGGGATTTGATGATTTGAATAATTTTGATTTGGGATAAGTTTGTATTTGTCAGAATCAGGATATCCAGGATTTCAGGATTTACAGGATTTTTTTTGATGATATGTTGAAAAAACGTAAATATTGGGGTAGGGGTTTAGCAATGCTAAACCCTTACAATTTGAATAATTTGAATAATTTTGATTTGGGGAATAATTGGTATTGGGCGATCGCACAATCTAGAATCTGCTAAACTGTTCCAAAATCCCTAAATTATCATACCTTTAAATAACCAAACACCAGAAATCAAAAAACCCCATCCTGTACATCCTTCAATCCTGGACATCCTGATTCAGACAAAAAATC
This sequence comes from Anabaena sp. UHCC 0451, assembly GCF_034931405.1. Lineage (NCBI taxonomy): Bacteria > Bacillati > Cyanobacteriota > Cyanophyceae > Nostocales > Nostocaceae > Anabaena > Anabaena sp. UHCC 0451. The sequence goes on from NZ_JAYGHA010000010.1 coordinate 11,841, forward strand.
AACACCAGAAATCAAAAAACCCCATCCTGTACATCCTTAAATCCTGGATATCCTGATTCTGACAAAAAAAGATCAACTAACCCCCTGATTCTCAAAAAAAATAGCTTTTTCTCAATAACTATTGAGAATCATGTCAACAAGCCAAAATCAGTCAACGAATTTTCAAGGTTCTTGACATCTCCACAGCTTATGTTATGATGAAAAAGACAGACCCAAGGGATTCCTATATCTGTATATCCCAGATAACCGACTTCTAAAAAGATTTTTCTTACTTTCCCATAACTAAACCCAAGAAGTCGAAAATCTCAATCCTGTAAATCCTCAAATCCTGGACATCCTGATTCAGACAACTTCGGCGATAGGGCAAGAAGGCAAAAGTGTAAAGGGCTACTAATTCCTGGGGGGAACTCGCACAACTCGAAAACCGCAGTTGTTGCTGTAGAAGATGAAATCGTGGTCGCGAGTCGCACAACGACAGCGCCTAGTAATTCTCTTCCAAGAACCGCCTCTGACAACATGAACATGACTCTTGTCTTGTCCAATCCAAGCAGTGCCATCTATAGGCGCGTTTATATAATTTTCATGCCAAGTATCTTGACACCATTCCCAGACATTCCCGTGCATATCATACAAACCAAAAGCATTAGGGGGGAAAGTTCCTACATCTGTGGTTTGTTCTCTGTATAATCCCTCTGGTGCATCTTTGTAGGTTGATTTACCATAATAATTTACCAAATCGGTGGTAATACTTTCACCAAAATAAAATGGTGTGGTAGTTCCTGCCCTACAAGCATACTCCCATTCCGCTTCACTCGGTAATCTGTAGGTTTTTCCTGTTTTTTGGCTTAACTGTTCACAGAATTTAACCGCATTATCCCACATGACTGTTTCAACTGGACGATTATTACCTTTGAACTCAGAAGGATTGCTACCTATAATAGCTTGATATTGTGCTTGTGTCAGTTGATATTTGCCGATAAAGAAACCAGGAACACTCACTTGATGTTGGGGTCTTTCAGAATCGTTGCTCCCTTCCTCACTTTCGGGTGAACCCATCATAAAAGTTCCCCTTGGAATTTCCACCATTTCCAAAATTACACCATTTCCTAAATCTTCCTCATAGTATCTTGCGGAAGAATTACTCCTATCAATAATGCTTCCCCGTGAGTCGGTTTTCACAACTTCAAAATTAAAAGTTTTCAGGTTGGAATTATTGGATGTGGTCGAAACAGGAGTTTGAGAAACTTGGGGACTTGGTTCTGGGGAAGGTGAAGGAGAAGATGTGGTCGAAACAGAAGTTGTTTTTTCCCCACTTCCAGAAAATAATTTATTACCAACAACCGCTAAACCAAAACTCCCAACAGCAACACTAGCAAGTTGTAAAAAATGACGACGGTTTGGAGGAGGAGGAGGAGGTGGTGGTGGTGGTGGAGGAGGTGGTGGTGGAGTTAAAGCTTTGAGTGCTTCCTGTGCATCTTGGTAACGTGCGCTGAAGTGATAACGCACCATCTTAGTTAAAATATTAGCAAAATCTTCACTGACATTTGCCCAATTCCGCCAAATTACCTCTTCAGTGGTAGGATCTGTAGGTAATTCGTGGGGTTGTATTCCCGTCAACGCATAAATTCCCAACATTCCCACCGCATAAACATCACTCGCTAACTTTGGTCTTCCTGCGGTTTGTTCACTAGGCATATAACCAGGAGTACCAATAGTAACGGTTAAAATAGTTTGACCTTGGGCATTTACCCTCATCGTTTCCTTAACTGCACCAAAGTCAATCAACATAATCTTACCATCCCCACTGCGACGCATGATATTTTGGGGTTTTAGATCACGGTGAATAATATTTTGTTGATGGACAAAAATTAAAACTTCTAAAATTTCTCTGAGTAACTTTTTCACCTGATTTTCAGGTAATTTATTTTGAGGATAAACTTCCTTACTTAAATCTTCACCTTTAACAAATTCCTGGACTAAATAAAATTCACCATTTTCTTCAAAATAAGCGAAGAGTTGCGGAATTTGATGATGAGTTCCTAATTTCTGTAATGCTTCTGCTTCTTGTGCAAATAACCTTCTAGCGATAGGTAAAGCTGCTGCGGTGTTGGGTGGTTTAATTTGCAGGTGTTTCACCACACACTGAGGATGGTTAGGTAAATCTAAATCTGCTGCTAGGTAGGTATCACCAAATGCACCGCTACCCAAAACGCGGATGATTTGATAACGTTGACGCAGCTTGACACCTATAACCATCTGATTTACAGAGAAAAAGCAGATACGGTAATTATTGTGTCACATTTTTTGAGTAAAGGCAATATTCAGGAGTCAGGAGTCAGGAGGAAGTTTATAACCCAATTACCAATTACCCATTACCAATTACCCATTACCAATCACTTCATTCTAAATTCTTCATTCTTCATTCTAAATTCTAAATTCTAAATTCTCCACTATGCCAAAGTTGTTAAACCATTTAAATAGTCTTGTAATTGTCGGGAATGGTCATGAGACATCCGTGGTCTTGGAAGAGAACTAGGATCAAAAGCTTGAATTTCTAGGACTTCTAAATTATCTTGAGTTTTCATTTCCCCTTGTACTTCCGCTTCCACCACAACACAAATAGAATGTATTCTGGGATCTCGATCTGGTGCGGAATAAACTCCCACTAAACGCCGAATTTTTAGCAATTCCAGTCCGGTTTCTTCCATTAACTCACGACGAACTGCACTGGGAATATCTTCTCCCCAGTCTACCATACCACCAGGCAAAGACCAACAACCATCATCGCTGCGTCGAATGAGGACAATTTGGCCATCAGGTAAAATCGGAATCACACTAGTACCAGTAATGGGATGGCGAAAAATAATACCCAATACTGTTTGTCCAACGTGCCATAAGCTACGTGGAAGCTGGATTAATGAAGTAAAAAAAGCCAGAATATTCAATCTTCAAATGTTTGTGTTGTACTTGATAATTGCCTAGCACTTAATAGAAATGTAACTAACAAAATATCAATTGCGTTTTGTTTTATACAAATCTATTTAGTTTTAGGGAGATCATTCTCATGGGACTCTTGAGAATCAATTAATTTTAACATCTGCTTTCAGTAATCGCATAGGATTTATCAATCTTGTCGATTTTTGAAGTCATACATCTTTGCTGCTTCTTAAATGTATTGCTAGTTTTAATTATTGACAACTGGTTACAAAATTAGTCCTTACATAGCAACTATTTTTTTGGTTACATCTATAACCATATTTGTCATCCCTAAAATGGGTGATTGAGATCAAAATTGTCTCTATGGAAGACATGATCATAAATTTACCTTGACATAGCCTATTTAAATCGGGTATAATGATATGCTGTTCAAAGCATTGTGATTTTCTGCACTAGGCTAAAAGTGTATCCATAACATCGGTAGCTGAATATTGCCTAAGTGTAGATATTTTGTTGTTTATTCATGAGGTGAATATGGCCAAGCGCCGTAACCCGAAAAAAGAAAAGGCGCTACGGAACCAGGCTTATGCCAGAAAGTTTCGTAAACGGACTACGACAGGAAGAATGCAAAGAAGATTCCAACAAAGACCACCTAAGAGTGAAGAAGAAGAAACAGGAGCAGCAGCAGTTGATGCAGCTGATTAAATTAACTGTTTTGACGGTTTAAATATCTACTCTGGAATTAATTTGCTGTGTTTGGGCGTACATTTATTTATATCTGTACGCCCTTACTTTTAGGGGACTGGGGACTGGGGACTGGGGACTGGGGACTGGGGACTGGGGACTGGGGACTGGGGACTGGAAAGAGTTTTTTAATTACCAATTACCAATTACCAATTACCAATTACCAATTACCAATTACCAATTACCAATTACCTAGACATTGTTATAAAATTTGAGTTTTGGCTGTGGCGATCGCCTGTTTAACTTGTTCAAAGCCTGTACCTCCGTAACTATTGCGGGCTGCAACTACTTGACGAGGGGATATAGCTACATAAATATCCGTTTCAAAAGATGGGTGTATTTGTTGCCACTCTTCTAGGGTTAAATCTTTGAGAAGTTTACCAGCAGCTATACTGGTTTTTACGACTTTACCGACGATATTGTAAGCTTCCCGGAAGGGTACGCCTCGTGCTGCCAAATAATCTGCTACATCGGTAGCGTTAGCAAAGTCTTCTGTAACTGCTTGTGCTAGTCGCTGGGTACGAAATTCTAAACCTTCCCGCAACAAAATTGTCATTGCTTCTAAACAGGCTTTGACTGTGTTAACGCTGTCAAATATGCCTTCTTTATCTTCTTGCAGGTCTTTGTTATAAGCCAGGGGTAAACCTTTCATAATTACTAACATAGCCTGGAGATGACCAAAAACACGCCCTGTTTTCCCGCGCACTAATTCGGGTACGTCGGGGTTTTTCTTTTGGGGCATGATGCTAGAACCTGTGGCACAGCTATCTTTGAGAGTAACAAAGCGAAATTCTTCTGATGCCCAAAGGATGACTTCTTCTGAAAGACGGCTGAGGTGAACCATGATTATACTAGCAGCGCACAGAAATTCTATGGCAAAATCGCGATCGCTCACTCCATCCAAGCTATTAGCATAAACACTATCAAAATGCAACAGTGCAGCTGTGTAATGTCTGTCAATGGGAAAAGTTGTTCCCGCTAAAGCCCCACAACCCAAGGGGGAAATATTCACCCGTTTGTCAACATCTCCTAAGCGTTCCCAGTCCCGTTGTGCCATCTGAAAGTATGCCAAGAGGTGATGAGCTAAACTCAGAGGTTGGGCGCGTTGGAGGTGAGTATAGCCGGGAATCAGGGTTTCAACGTTTTGTTCCGCAATATCCAGTAATACCGTTTGAAATTCCCGTAAATACTGGCGAATTTGTTGGATTTGGTCGCGTAAATAAAGTCTGGTATCAGTTCCTACTTGGTCATTACGAGAACGGGCAGTATGCAGCTTTTTACCGACATCACCGACAATTTCTGTCAGTCGCTTTTCTACAGCAAAATGCACATCTTCCGCATCAATACCAGGTTTAAATTGGCCTTGTCGGTATTCTTGGCGGACTTTTTCTAAACCTGTAACCAGTGCTTCTCCTTCTTCTGGGGAAATAATTCCTGTGTGAGCCAGCATTTGGGCATGAGCTTGAGAACCAGTGATGTCATATTCTATGAGTTCAATATCAAAACTGATACTAGCATTAAAACGAGCGATCGCTGGATGTAGGGCGGTTTCAAACCGCTGGCTCCAAGTTGGTTTTTCGGTCATAAATTAGAAGAGAGAGGAATTGACACATTGTGATCTTAGATTTTGAATCAACATCAATCCAAAATCCAAAATCCAAAATCCAAAATCTAAAATCCATTTAACCGTAACTGGTTAAACTCTTAAATAAATAGCCAATAATTATACCAGTCAACGTTGCCCAAATTTGTCCTGTTTTGACAAAGTTGTTCCAAGCATTTTGCATCTGTCCTATAACGTCTGGATCTTTAATGTTAGTAGCCACAAAGTTAATATCAATGTGTATATTCCCTAATAGGGAAAATAGCGTATCATGCAAATGTAAATATTCCATAATGCCTTTACCAAAAGGGTTATCAGCTGTGTTATTGAATTTGAAGTAATCTATCCCCTAACACGTTACCGCAATTATACGCAGTTTCTACTTTAATAGCCTACTAAATCTGAGATGCCAAGCGCAATTTCTCGGAAGTTCGCAAAATTTGACCGGCTAAAACTGCTGCACCGAAGCCGTTATCAATATTAACTACACCAATACCAGCAGCGCAAGAATTAAGCATTGTTAATAAAGGTGCTAAACCGCCGAAACTCGCACCATAACCGATGCTAGTGGGGACAGCAATGACAGGACAATCTGCTAAACCAGCTACTACACTCGGTAAAGCACCTTCCATACCCGCCACTACAATTAACACCGATGCTGAATTAATCAGGTGACGGTTATCTAGTAAGCGATGAATACCCGCTACACCCACATCCCAGAGACGCTGAACCCGGAAACCGTAAAGTTCAGCCGTCACAGCTGCTTCTTCCGCAACCGGTAAATCAGCAGTACCAGCGGAAAGAATGCCAATTTCTCCAGGGAAGATAGGTTCAATTACAGGGGGCTTAATAGCACAAATTCGCGCTAGTTCAAAGTATTGCAAACCTCTGACTTTTTTTTGCAGTGCCACATAAACATCAAGGGAAATGCGCGTGGACATGACTACAGAAGCACGCTGACGCATAACTTCCATAATTTGAGCAATTTGATCAGGTGTTTTACCAGGTCCCCAAATTACTTCCGGGAAACCGGTTCTTAAATGACGATGGTGGTCAATTTTAGCAAACTCACCTACAGATTCATAAGCTAAATCTTTGAGTGAGTCTAATGCTACATCTGGGCTAATTTTACCATTAGCAACAGCTTCTAAGAGCGATCGCAAAGCTTCAGGTTGAGTCATCCGATTTTGGATTTTAGATTTTGGATTTTAGATTGATATTTTGGTAATTGGTAATTGGTAATTGGTAATTAGATTATTCATCTTCCCAGTCCCCAGTCCCCAGTCCCCAGTCCCCAGTCCCCAGTCCCCAGTCCCCTACTTTGTAATTTTAATTTCATGAATGTTCCAGAATAGACCACCCAAAGCAGAAAAGTTAATTCCTTCAAAACGGTTTCGTAATGCAGAGAGAGAATAGGAATTTACCAAGTAAATAAACGGTAAATTCTCCTGTGTTAATCGCTGACTTTCCGCATAAATTTCTTTAACCTTTGCTTCATCAAATTCTTGTGCGCCTTGAATATAAAGTTGATGTATTTGCGCTTCCCAAGGCGCAACTTGCCAACCTTCTATCGGCTTTTGTCCTGGCTGGGGTTTTTGGTTAAACATATGTAAACCACCTTCAGGAGACCAAACATTTGCCCCATCATTGGGTTCTAAACCACCAGTCAAACCTAGCAAAGAAGCTTCCCAATCTAAAGTATTAGAGAGCTTATCTAGAAAAGTATTCCATGCTAAAGGTGTGAAATCAACTTGAATACCGATTTTGCTCAAATCTTGTTTAATTTGTGAACCCATTGCTTCACGAATTTTATTACCTGCATTGGTAAGTAAAGCAAACCTAACCCGGTTTCCTTGAGCATCTTCTAGCTGATTTTGAGCATTGTATTTAAAACCAGCTTTGAGTAATAATTCCTTGGCTTTTTCAGGATTGTAATTATAAACTCTCAACCCTTTTTCTGGAGAAAGAAAATAAGGACTTTGGACAGAAATTGGTGAATCTTGTGTTTGTCCCAAACCACGAAAAGTATTATTAATCATGGTTTGTCTATCAATTGCATAAGCTATAGCTTGGCGAAATTCAACACTATTAAACCAACGGGATTTAATAGGATCTACAAGAGGTTTACCATTTCTTTTACCTTTATTCAAATTAAAAGAAACAAAACTTGTACTGGATGATGGTCCACCATTATAAATTTGGAAATTACCTTGTTTTTCTTGAACCTTCAACAAAGAGAAATAATCAGGTGTCACCCCTACAGAGTCTAAACCACCAGAGCGAAATTGCAACAAAGATGTATCTGTAGATTCAACAATTTGCCAAACAATACGTTCTATATAAGGTTGGGGTTTACCTTGAGCATTTTTACGCCAATAATAGGGGTTACGACGGAAAATTATCCGTTGACTTGTATCGTAACGTTCTAGTTTATAAGGACCATTGACAATAATTTGCTCAGGTGGTGTATCCACACCCCACATTGTTAGAAATTTCGGTTTACCATCTTGATCTTTAGTTTTTACCGATTCTCGTAATACATGAGCAGGTAAAATAGCAGCACCAGCATTTTGTAAAAAAGGTCTAAAAGGTTCAGGTACGCTAAATTCTACCCGTCTATTATCAACTTTTCTCACAGTAGGAAGTTTGCGATCTTTACCAATTCTCAAAATATCTCTGACGTCAGTGGGTATGTCTTCATTCAGATAAATTTCGTTATAGGTAAATACGACATCATCTACTGTTAAAGGTTGATCATCTGACCATTTTAAATTATCGCGCAGTGTAAATGTAATTTTTAATTTATCCTCAGAAACTTCCCAGGATTCTGCTAAAATTGGTTCGAGTTTACCCGTGATAGGATTTTGGTTAATCAGTCCCTCATAAGTATAACCAAAAATATTAGGAGATTCGGAACTAAGAGCATAGTTAAATGTTTTGGGATCGCTAAGAATGCTAGTTACTAATTGCGGTACTTGCTGACTTGAACTACTTTTGAAGTTGCTGGGGTTACAACCTGTAATTGATAATACTGTAAAGGACAGGATAGTGATGAGTAATAAAAGGCGCTTTGTGTGAGTGATAATGTTTTTATTAAATGCCATAATCTATTGACCTAAAATAATTAAATTATGATGATTGAGATTCTAGCCAACCTAGAAAATCCTTGGTATTGCTAAAGTATTCTATACCTGCACTATTTAAAATTTGTTGCACATTCTGTTTCCTAAAGTCCTTAGTATTACCACTTATGAAGACTTTTTGCTTGTTAGGATGCTGATTTGCATGATCAAGAATACTTTGTAAAATCAAGTTTTCCATAAGATCATTTTTGATTAATAAAGTTTCTTTCTCTAGGAAAACTTGTGAGCCAATTTCCTGAATTATATTATTCTGGAAATTTATAGTTTCAGCATTGTCCAGTAGTAAATTTATTATTTCCGAGAAACGGTTTTGGATATCATTTAATAATAGTGTGTTTTCAATAGATGCTTTTTGTAAATGCCGAGAAAAAGATTTAGCGTGAATAGATTTTTGATCACGTATTGACTCGTTAATCTGTTTATCCATTTCTGCTTGAAATTTTAATTGATATTCCTTATCCTTCCTGTATGTATTAATGGCTTCAATATAACAAATAGAAGGTATAGCTATGTTAATTGATGGAGGAGGATTACGAAGTAATTGTTCTGCTTCTAAGTCTCTTCCTTTGGCAACAGCCATGATCATATTAGTCTCAATGTATAGTATCAGCACCTAGATTTTCCTAATAAAAAGTATGTAAGTGTAAATATGTTATTCAATTTCTGATTATGTAAGTATGTTCTTCGCCTTCCATTAATGACAACAAGCCAATTTTGGCTACTTCATTATATGCTGGTGGACTGTCTAAATTCCAATGATATGCTAAATCTCTGAGCCAAGATTTAACAAGGGTTTCTAGATGAAAATGAAATATTCTTTTTTGACTGAATTCTGGATCGTAGGTACTGAGTATATCATTTGTTTTCAAAGATATTGAATTTTTGATATTTTGCTCTTCAGTCAATGCGAAAATATTAATTTCTTCCAAATCAACTAACATACCGAAAGGAATATCTTTTTTGACATTCTGTGAGTATGTTTTCAATTGAGAAATAGCATTTTGCTTGAAAATATTTTCTAGTTTTTCGGCTTTTATTTCAACCAATAAAACAATATTTTCATTCCTGTTCCTAAACACAATGTCAGGGAGATATTGTGGAATATTATCAGAAAATTTGATCTCCATATCATTGTTTCCTCTAATTCAGTAAATAATTTAACTAATCACCAGTTACCAACAAAACCACAGCATAAGCACAAATCCCTTCTTCTCTACCTGTGGGACCCAGTTTTTCATTAGTTGTAGCTTTGACACCAACTTGATTGGGTTCTAATTCTAAAACCGCTGCTAATTTATCCCGCATTGTAGCAATATGGGGTTTTAATTTTGGACGTTCTGCAACAACAACAGAATCAATATTCCCTATTTTCCAACCTTGGTCACGAATTAACTGATGTACCTGTTTTAATAGTACAAGACTATCAGCCCCTTTCCATTTGGGATCACTGGGGGGGAAATAATGGCCAATGTCCCCTAAAGATAATGCTCCTAGCATTGCGTCCATAATCGCGTGAGTTAGGACATCAGCATCACTGTGTCCCAACAAACCGAGTTCATGGGGAATGTGAACACCGCCTAAAATTAAATTGCGATCGCTCACCAATCTGTGAATATCGTAGCCGTTTCCAATTCTGATGTTC